>JAIRLW010000414.1 GCA_031259095.1 Planctomycetaceae bacterium
ACTGATTGTTATAAAAAAATTACTTAACTTAATTTACACAAATAACTTACGCATATTTTTTCTAATTAACGCATTTTGCCCATTTTTCCAAAACATACGTAGAATCAAAATTACACCCAATTATCCCGTAGCGGGGTTAATTTGAAAAACAAAAATTTCAATTAAAAATTCAATATTATGATAGACTTTATTTGTTCATCAATTGGTAAAAAACTGATAATGAGCCTTAGCGGTTTATTTTTAGTGATTTTCCTTGTAGTCCACGTGTCGCTCAATTTAACGGCGTTGTATTCTCGCAAACTCTACGAGACGGCGTGCGAATTTATGGATACGAACATATTCGTACAAATAATGGTTCCGGTATTAGCGTCCGGTTTTGTTGTTCATATCATTTGTTCAATTATTATTACGTTAAAAAATCAGACTGCTCGTCCGGTAAACTATTTAGTTGCCAACAAAGCGGCGGCATCCTCGTGGGCGTCGAAAAACATGTTCGTTTTGGGTGTGATTGTGTTTGGTTTTCTCGGTTTACATTTTTGTCATTTCTGGGCAAAAATGCAATTGCAACATATTTTAGGAAACGACGGCGCAAACGCCTACGATTTGTTAGTTGATTTATTTAGTAAATGGTACTATTGTGTTTTGTACATCGTTTGGGTGTGTGCTTTGTATTTTCATATTTCTCATGGATTTTGGAGCGCATTTCAATCAATCGGTTTGAATAACTCAAAATGGATTCCGCGTCTGCAACTCATCGCAAAAATTTATGCAATTGTTGTTACTTTATCTTTCATTTCAATACCGGTTTATTTCTTTTTAGGCTTACAAAAAATATTTACGTGAGAATAGCGGCAAATCTGAAACACGGAATTAAAGTGGTCGGGAATATTGTTGAATAATATTTGTTCACTTTAAAAATTTAATCTTGTGATTCCGAATTTAAAATACAAACAATTTAACAAACATGTCCGAATCTAAATTGCAATCGAAAATTCCTGACGGTGTTCTGTCCGAGAAGTGGACTCGTCATAAAGCGAATATAAAAGTCGTCAGTCCGGCGAATAAGCGGAATCTGGAAATTATAGTAATTGGAACAGGTTTAGGCGGTGCGTCGGCTGCGGCGTCGCTTGGCGAGTTGGGTTATAACGTGAAAGTATTTTGTATCTCCGATAGCCCAAGACGCGCACACTCTATCGCTGCACAAGGAGGAATTAACGCTGCAAAAAATTATCAAAACGATAACGATTCAATAGACCGTTTGTTTTACGATACAATAAAAGGCGGAGATTACCGCTCCCGTGAGGCAAATGTTTATCGATTAGCCGAAGTGAGTCCGTTGATCATTGATCAATGTGTTGCTCAGGGCGTTCCGTTTGCACGGGAGTACGGCGGTTTGTTGGCGAATCGTTCATTTGGAGGAGCTCAAGTCTCTCGAACTTTTTACGCTCGCGGACAAACCGGTCAACAATTATTACTTGGCGCGTATGCCGCTCTTAATCGTCAAATTTCCGCCGGAAATGTCAAATCATACAATCGGCGTGAAATGTTGGACTTGGTTTTAATCGACGGCAAGGCGAAAGGAATTATCGTTCGCAATTTGGAAACAGGTGAAATTGAACGTTACGGCGCTCATGCTGTCGTTGTTGCAAGCGGCGGATACGGCAACGCATTTTTCCTATCAACCAACGCAATGAATAGTAACGGTTCGGCAATAATACAATGTTACAAACGCGGCGCATTTTTCGCTAATCCGTGTTTTGCACAAATTCATCCGACCTGTATTCCGGTTCACGGCGAACAACAATCAAAACTTACATTGATGTCGGAATCGCTTCGCAACGACGGCAGAATCTGGACGCCGAAAAAACGTGAAGACGTTGAAAAATTACGCAAAAAACAAATCAAACCGTCGCAAATTCCAGAATCGGATCGAGATTATTATTTAGAGCGTCGTTATCCGGCATTTGGAAATCTTGTTCCGCGTGATGTCGCCTCGCGTGCGGCAAAAGAACGTTGCGACGCCGGATTGGGCGTGAACGAAACCGGACTTGCCGTCTTTCTGGATTTCTCCAGCGCCATAGAACGGTTAGGTCAAAAGGTTATAGATGAGCGTTACGGAAATCTTTTTCAAATGTACGAAAAGATCACCGACGTTAATCCGTACAAAGAACCGATGCAAATTTATCCGGCAATACATTACATGATGGGCGGTATTTGGGTTGACTATAATTTGATGACAACCATTCCGGGATTGTACGCCATCGGCGAAGCAAACTTTAGCGATCACGGCGGAAATCGTTTAGGGGCGTCTGCGTTGATGCAAGGTCTGGCGGACGGATATTTTGTCTTGCCGTACACAATCGGAGATTATTTGTCGCACGAAATACAAACGCCGAAAACCAATACCAATCATGAAGCATTCAACGAAGCAGAAAATCAAGTTAAAGAAAAAATAAACAAAATTTTCAATATCAAAGGAAAACAACCTGTTGACGTCATTCATAAAAAATTAGGACGTATCATGTGGGAATATGTCGGCATGGCAAGAAACGAAAACGGATTGAAAAAGGCAATTGATTTAATCGAAGGAGTCCGCCAAGAATTTTGGTCGGATATTTTAGTGCCGGGCAAAAATACTGAGTTTAATCAAGAATTGGAAAAAGCAATACGATTAGCAGATTTTATCGAAATCGGAAAACTCATGGCACTCGACGCTCTCAATCGCCGAGAATCATGCGGAGGACATTTCCGTGAAGAAATGCAAACCGAAGACGGCGAAACAAAAAGAGACGACGAAAATTATATGTACGTTGCCGCATGGGAATATCAAGGAGAAAATCAAAACCCGACACTGCACAAAGAACCGCTGAATTACGAAACAGTCAAACTCTCAACAAGAAACTACAAAAACTAATTCGGAGATAACCGTTCACTCGCAATTTTTAATCGGCTTATATTATTAACCGCCCTTTCCAAAACACTTTTAACAATACTCACACTATGAAAAAATTATCTCCTGTTGTTCGTGTGAATGAAGATCGTTGTGTCAATTGCAATGTCTGTATCCGTGTTTGTCCGGTTCGGTACTGCAATGACGGCAGTAACGGACGGTATATCAATCTGAATCACAATTTATGTATAGGTTGCGGTTCTTGTATTCGGGCGTGTTCACATGGTGCGCGGGAAATTATTGATGATACGGAACAATTTCTCAATGATTTGCAACGCGGGATTAAAATGATTGCGATTGTTGCGCCGGCGATTGCCGCTAATTTTCCCGAACGCTATTTCCAATTCAACATGTGGCTTCGTTCACTTGGGATCAAAGCGGTTTTTGATGTTAGTTTTGG
>JAIRLW010000434.1 GCA_031259095.1 Planctomycetaceae bacterium
CACAATCTCACTCCCGGTATCCGAAAAATCTTTGCTTACGGTTATGCCGAATACGAGATAAAGACAGAGGAATCGTCAAGCCCAAAATATTCCAATGCCCGACATTCCAATGTTCAGACCATAGAGTTGAAACCCGGTGAAAATTTTATTACAATCTATCTACATGAATCGTTTTTCGATTAAACCCGTTAAAATAAATTGGCGTTAAAAATTATTCGTCCCTCATGTCCCCAATGTCCTTAATGTCCCAAAAATCATGACTTGGTTCCCGACATACGGAAAATATAGCCGGGTTGCCGTTTTTTTACACGACGGCAACCAATGGTCTGCGTATGCTTTTGCGTATCAGAAACCATCGTGGCAAACATTGGCGCAAACAACCTTGTCTGGAAAAAATCCGCGACAAATTCCTCCGCAACTTCTCGAATTTGCCGAAACAAATAAAGTACGGCGTGTTCGGATTGTGTTGACGCAATGTGTACAAAAACTCGACAACGTCGATATTCCCTACGACGCCGCACCCGAAGAATTACAAACTATTATCGCGTTGGCGTTCAGTCAAACCACTGGTCAGGAATTTGGAACCATTCGTGTTGCCTCCGCGTTTGCCGACACTTTTCAAATGGGAGGAACAAACGAAACATTGTACGCAGCCGGTTTTGAATTGTCCCAGTTGGAATTGTACGAAAAATTATGTCAGTCGGCAGGTTTACGTTTCGACGGTTGCGGCGTTCTCGAAATGGCGGCGTGGGCGACAAGTTCGCGGCTGCACGACGAAAGCCGGTTTCTCTTTCTAAAACGCGATACCGGTTTTTACGCTGTCGGCGCAACCGAGCAATTGCCCATGATGACCAGCGGAATCACGCTCGCCACTCCGCCCGACGAACGCGGACGTGAAACCGAACGTGAAACCAGCCGCGGAACCGAACGTTTGCAAGGAATCGCACGACGTATTAACACGCAAAAATCAATTCCGCTTCAAGTATGGTATTCGTCGGGAATGGACGAAAAACGACTCCAAGAATTACAAGCAATTATCGATCCTGAAACTCCCGTGTCTTTTACGGATTTGTCGGAAATCGCCGAAGAAATCGCACGAGAAATCGCCGCAACGCCAGAACCCAATGTCCCAGCCGGAGGCGGAGCAGTTGCCGGTCTGCCCGAAAAAGAAAAATCTCCCTATTACGCCGGAACTTTGATGTTTTTTATCGCGTTATTTTTTGCGTTGTTTTTTGTCGCCGTAACCTATTGCAAGTTACAAGCCAATCTCAATAATATCAATAATAAAATCGCCGAATGGGATAAATTACGCGCCGAACGGAAAAAATTAAACGATAAACTCGCCGCAATCGACACTCAACGTAATAAAAATGAAAAAATTATCCAATTATTAAGTCGAAAAAATCCTTTGCCGGCGGCATTGGTTCCGCTATTGACGGAATTGAATGAAAATATGCCGGTTTACACCCGATTAACCGAAATCGAACAAATCGGCGATGAGGAATTGTTGTTGACCGGTTACACCTTGTATCAGGACGGGTTTTTGCAACTAAGACCAAAACTCAATCGGAAAATGAATGAATATCAAACGTTGGTCGAACAGAAAACTTTGGAAAAAATCCCCGATTCCAATGAACAAAAATTCGTTTTACGGGTTTATCCTTCGGAGTAGCGGGGAATGTGGTTGGGGGGTTGTGATTTGTGTCGCAAGCGATGGACAATATCTGTCCTGCCATTTCCCCAAACTACAAATCCCAAACCACAAACCCCCAATAAAATTATGTGGCGATTATTACGGCGACAATTACGGCTTTGGCATAAAGACTTTGCGTCTGCGTGGGGACGGCTCAAAACCTTTCACCGGACGGTGTTGGGAATTTTAATTGCCATTGCTATTGTCTATGCCGCGCGAAAATATTGGCTCGACCCTATTAGCGCAAACATTGCGGACGCCCAATCAAAATACGATAAAACCGAACCGCCTAATCCGTTGCCCACAATTGAAGACGATAACGAGATTATTTTAGTACAAGAACAAATTTTTCAACGTGAAAAAACCGCCGCCGATAAAAAAGCCGAAATGGAACGTGTTGCCAAATCACGTTCGAAAATTACACCGCAAAATATTGACGCGGTGCGTTCTGAATTGGAAACGCTTATTTCCCAAAATAAATTGACTCTTCTGTTGGGCGGAGTTTCCTCGAAAGCCGAAAACAGTTTGCCAACCGCCAAAACAACTTCTCCAGCCCAAACAACCGCGTCCGCTCAGAAATCTAACGAGAATATTCAGAAAGCAAAGCAGGAAACGGTTACCGTGTCGAATGAACCGCCGTTGAAATATGAGGAGTTTGTCTATAAAGCGGAAGGACGTTTTAGCGATATACTTCATTTTCTCAAACAAATGGAAACATTTACTTACCCCGCGAAAATAACACAATTCTACTTGGGTTCACCGACAACCGTTGCCCAATCCCTGCAAGAACGCCGTAATGAAAAATTACAACTTCAATTTCATTTCATATTGTATTTTCACGAATAAATTTTATATTTTCATAAATGATGACTTTGGGTAACTTCTAAAAATCTCAACTGAAATCGACCGAAATCAATTTCAGTCGAATTTGGTCGATCAAAAAACGAGTTTTTAAAAGTTCCCGTTTAGGCAGGCAACCTTTTGCCAAAAGGCTTTCACCTACGGTTTTCACCTACGGTCGCGTCGGCGTTAGCCGACTATGGTCCTGTGGACGGACAGCAATTAGTGTTGCCTTCCGTTTGGCTGTCCGATTTCCTGCCGAACACAGGGACGAGTCGGCTACTGCCGACGCGATGTTTCAACGAAACATCGCCTACCTCTTGATTTTTTGACATGTCCCCCAAAATGTGAAATAATCAGAAAAATTCCACTGAACATTAACCAACTTTTGTACTTCCATGACTGAAATAAATTTTTCCGAGAAAAAGGTTATTGATCTTTCACGCATTGCAGCCAGCCGCGAGGCGTTGCAGATTCTTCCGGCGGCGATGGCACGTCGTTTGGGCGTATTGCCGGTAATGATCGCCGACGAGAAACTTTATGTCGCTATGGAAGACGACGAAGATTATCTAATTTTATCGCAATTGGAGAATCTGGTCGGATTACCGGTGATTGTTTTTCGGGCGAAGGAATCGGGGTCGGTTGCGGAGTTTATTCGAAAGTATTACCCGGAGCAAGTTAGTGAACAGGAAGGAACGCCGCTCGGATTATTGGAGGAAATTGTATTTCGCGCGATGTTGTCGCGTTCCAGCGATATTCATTTCGATCCCGAACGTGAGAACGGTTATATTCGTTTACGTATTGACGGAATGATGCAGGTTGATCAGAAGTTACCGCTGGCGAATATGCGTGAATTGATTTCGGCGGTTAAAGTAACGTCGGGTCTGAATATTGCAGAGCGTCGCGTTCCGCAAGACGGACAATTGACCTTGTGGATCGGCGACAACGAAGTTTCCTTACGTATCGCCACCGTGCCAACTCTTTACGGCGAAAAGATGACGTTGCGGATTTTGACCACCGAACGGACTTTGGCGGAACTTGCGGAGGTGGACATGCTTGGGATGAACGAGGAACATTTGAAAATGTTTCTTGACACGTTGTCGAGTGCGCACGGAGTTATTTTGCTTTCCGGTCCCACCGGAAGCGGAAAAACCACCACTCTTTACGCCGCACTCCGTCATCTGAAACATTCTGGAACGTTGCATATATTAAGTATCGAAGACCCCGTAGAAATCCCACTCGATGGAATCAATCAAATCCGCATCGATAGTGAACGGGTTGACTTTAACCGTGCGCTTCGTAGTACGTTGCGGCATGACCCCGATGTGATTATGATCGGCGAAATCCGCGACGCCGAAACCGCAGATATTGCGATTAAAAGTTCGTTGACCGGTCATCTTGTTCTTTCGACGTTACACGCTAATGATTCGGTTGGAGTGATCGCGCGATTGTTAAATCTTGGCGTTTCGCCGGAATTGGTTAATTCTGCACTACGGCTCGTAATCGCCCAACGTTTAGTTCGATGTCCGTGTCCGCACTGTGTGCAGATGGAAACGCCGTCAACGGTTGATTGTGAATTTTTCGGCTGGAACAACGAAGAAATGTTGGTTCCGAAAGCGGTTGGGTGTCCGCTCTGCAACCAAACCGGTTATGTTGGACGTTTAGGGCTGTACGAAATGGTTGCCGTTGACCGAACCGTCCGTGATATGATTCGGAATAAAGACAACGAAGATGCCCTCGCCCATTATCTCTTTCACGAAAAAAATCTGTTAACCCTAAAAGAAGATGGAAATCAAAAAATCCAGAAAAGGTTGACCACGCCGGCAGAAGTTCGGAGAGTCGTTTACATGAACGAACGATAATTTTGCGGTTTTCTAGGGAGTATTGACACTAATTTCTACTCATTACACTTTAAAATTCGGTTTTTATTTTTGTAATTTAAAATATTATGAACAAATGTTTCTGTAGTTTCAAGTAAAGGCGATCAGTTTTCGAGTCAAAATATTGTATAATATTTCGCCCTGAAAGGGCAATCAGCATTAGCGTAGGGCAATCGCCCTACGTATGATTT
>JAIRLW010000456.1 GCA_031259095.1 Planctomycetaceae bacterium
CAATCACCAACTCTTATAATCCATATATCGGTTATGCGTTGGATATTGCGCCAGCGGCGCGGTATTGACGACGGCGTTTGGTGCAACGTGTATCGGAATGATTTTGTTTTTAGGAGCAATTTGGAAAAAATTCGGGATTTTTTTATGAAAAAATATTTTTAGAGACGTTTATCTATTTCAATATATAGAATACATGAATACTTCTTCCTACTTTCTTAACGGGTTGAATTTTACGGTATTTGATATATTTCCCCTTTCGGTCATACAATTCATTGACCCCGATAATCATCCAACAACCTTTTTTCGGCAATTCCGGTACAAGTCCATTATTTTGAATACCAAGTTTTCCCAATGGAATTGACGGCGAATAGGAAATGTACAACGGTTTTGCTTCGGGATGTTTTCGGAACCAATCGCGTAACTCATATTCATCTTGTCCCCAATCAATACAACTACCCAATAAATATTGATAACCGTTTTTCGTACCGCCGACAAATTCATTGAAGTAGGACAATGAATAAGGATAAACCAACAAACTGCTCGTAACATTCCAAATAAGGAACATTGCTAAACATAACTTTCGTATTGTAAACGGTCTAAACAGACCTGTAAATCCTACTCCTAAAGAAAAATTGAAAAAAAACGGCAAATTTTTGACCGATTTAGCACAAAAAATGTAAAGCATTGGTAGTATTAAAATGACGTATCGCGGATGCGCTGAAATTCCTGTTTGGGAACTGACAAAAACAAAAATCAACAACATCGGTAACAATATAACCATTTCGTCACGGTAACGAAAACGGTTTTTTCCAAAACAAGTTATTGTTATTGCAATTAACAGCAATCCCCAAACTCCGACCGGTTCTTTGAGTAACAATGCGTAACCATAATACCACCACCAACCGCGATCAGACCAAACACCGCAAGCAAAAGATTCCATACCGCTCTCAAAATCACGTTTTTGCGTGTCGATTCCCTGAACAAATTCCGCAGGAAACGGAACCGGTACATAACCCAACCATGAATCCTTAAATCGATTATCCGATTCGACCGGAGAATTTTTAGTTACAACATGATTCGTCAATGCACCGCTGATAAATCGGTATTGATTCAGTAACCGAAACGAACCGTCGAAAAAATAACCCATATTAAGTATGTAAAGACCAATCAATATTATTGAGACAAATTGTCGGAATAGCGGTTTGGTTGTTTCATTGGTTGTTTTTTTCCGGTTGAAGAATGTCCATAATATCCATAACAAAAACCATATCGGCGGCGCAATAATCCAGGTGATTTTTGTGAGCGGCATCAAACCAAGAAAAATACCCGCAACAATTGTTTTGTGCCAATCGGGATTTTTAAGCCAATGCCAAAACAGATAAAGCCCAACAATTCCTAGTGATGCGGCGGCAACATCAGGACAAATTGTTGCGCCCCAACCAAGAATGGACGGTGAAAATATCCACAAAATCAGGAAAACAAAACCTGCCGCCTGACCGTATAACTCCGAAGCAAAACAAAAACCAACATAACCGCCAAGTAAAATAAATGGAACACAAACAAGCCGCGCAAGAAACATGTAACACCGAATATCATCAACATCGTTTATCGTAATAAATGAATTGCCGAGAGACCATTCGCAACGTTTTTCAGGAAACGGTGAATAAGTTTTTGCGTTATATTTTGGATTACAAAAAAGAAAAACCGGTGTTCCGGCAATGATACGAATTAGCGGCGGATTAACATGAAACACATCAAATTTGCCCGTGTGCCGGAAATAAGCGGCTGCTCCCAAATGTCCGATTTCAGTACGATTAGGACTTGTTGCCCATGAAAGATAAGCAAGTAAGACCGTTTGAATAAACAATAATAGTACAATCCAAACGTTACGGATTTTCATTAACCGAAATGCAAATTCCATTAGAAAGTTCTAGGATACAAGGAGTTGAAACGAACCAATCATTGTTTTCGTCCAGTTTGAAAATCGGTAACAATGTTTTCGGTAAAACAGCCGGAGTGCGCGATGGAACATCAATAATCGCAACATTTATTGTGGTTTGTTTTTCCATCTTGGAAATGAGTTTACGGCATTTGGGACAATCTGCGTGAATCAAAATAACCGTCCATGTTCCTTGTTTCAAGATTTCGTTGTTTGTGTGCGGCTCAAAACGTGAAATTAACGGAAAATTTTTTCCGATCCATTTTTCCGGTTCAAGAGCAATTTTTTTCCTGCCGTTAGCAGTCGTCATTTCTGTTCCGAGTGAAACATGAACTTGTTTTAAGGATAACATTACGAATAAAGAAGGAATCACTAAAACAAACCAAAAAATCAAAACAAAAATTAATTTTCGTTTTTCATTCACAGAAAAATTGAAACTGAAATTTGAATGTTCGCGAAAAATGATAAGAAGAATAACAAAAATTACGTCAATCGTTGTTGTTATCCACGGATTAACCGTTACAACTCCGAAACAACCGCAAGAACCTTCTCCGCTGAAACCTTTCATTGCCGAAACAAGAGAAAAGGCTGAAAAGCAAAGTAAAGACACAAGCCAAGTCCACCGACGCCAAATACCGAAACATAAAATCAAGGCGAATAAAATTTCTAATTCCGTTACTATTATTAACAAATTACGTTGATTTAAAAATTCCAACAAGGGAGTAAATATGCTGCCTTGCATTGGCGGCGGTAATGGAACTGTTGCCAACTGATGCGTTTTAAGTCCGGCAGCGAAAAAAAGAATAGCGGCAATAACAAAACGTAATTGACCAAATCCAAAACAATTATTTTGTTCCGTTATTTTCATTGGAGAAACTCTTAGTATCAATAATTGTTAAAAACGTTACAATAAAATAATTATGTTAAATTTTTCTTTCAAATATTATGATTGATTAGCGGCTTCCTCTTTGATAATTTTTTCAAAAAGCAATGCGATTGGCGGTACGAATAGTAAGAGACCGCATAAATAAAACGGAAATCTAAAGAGCATGAAAATTTGATGTTTGGGACGTTCCGGCGGACTCAAACCGTAAGGGATACGGTCAGGCGGCGCATCACGCCGAATCCACATCAGCCAATCAATGAGCGGTGTTTCAAGAAGTGCGTTACGCCATGCTTCGTGACCGTTTGTTTCAAAAGTAGTCAGGTAGGCTGTTCCGCCTTTGTCGTGAATTTGTTCGATTTCCTCACGAACACGCGAATGAACAATACTTTTGTCTCCGGCGTTATTGAATACCCAAACAGCGGTACCGCTGTTAACAACATATTTGTACATATTTTTGTGCGGATTACAGGAAATGGGAATCAATGCGGCAAAACGTTCCGGAAATTCACGCCCCATCGACCAAACTCCGTAACCGCCTGAACTAAAACCCAAAACACTCACCGCTTGCTCGTCCACCGGATAACGCCGAATCACTGCGTCGAGAATTTCCATTGCAATCGTCATTGGCGCATCGCCTTTGCCTTCTTTGGTCGAGGAACGATCCCAAAGTTTATTATCAGCAGGACATTGTGTTGCAAGAATAAAGAAATCGCGTTGACGTTCTCCGTTAATGAATGGAATGAGCGGTTCCATGTGAGATAATTGTGAAACGTTATTATTGCCGCTTTCGCCGACGCCGTGAAGCCAAATCAAGAGCGGATATTTTTTACCCGGTTCCAGTTCGCGGGGAATTCGGAGACGATATTTTATTGTTGCGTTTTTATATTTACCGCCGGTATATTGGTAAGGCAATTCAATAAATTTGTGACGAATTGGATCAGGAATTTTCCAAAGCCGTCCTTGAATTTTACTTCGAACCGGTTTATCCGTTGCCATTTTTTCGTAACGGTTAACAAGAGAATCGTCTTCGTCGGTACTTTGCCGCAACAATTTAAGTGCGGCAGGATCACGAATAAAGGACTCGCGCGAAGCGTAAAGTTTTTTGAGATAATCGCTGTTACGGGCGGAATAAGTAACAAGAACAAAAATTGTCAACGCAAGAAAAGGAACCGACAAATACGGCATACGTTGGGGTTGGTTGTGAAATTTTCGATACCGGTTGACAATCCATAGAAACATGTTACCGAAACACCAAAGAAACAGAAGCCATTGCGGTAACGCAACCCATGCAGGTAAAAACGATTTTTTAAGCATCCACGCATGACGGGAACATGCATCACGAAACGCAGTTATTTCTGTTTGCGGTACAAAAACTGAAAGGGCAATTAAAAGCAAGCCCAAAAGAACCCAACACGGTATCGAACTAAAACAAAGAAACCGAAAAATACGTTTCATAATACATTCCCTGATTCACGGCGATTGTTCCGCAACTTCTTTGTTATCAGATTTGTTGTTACCGGATTTTTCAGGACGAATCACTTCCGCCTCAAGTGTTAAAATCAAATTCGGATTCTTAGGATCATTCGTTTTGACAAGAACCTCTTTACTCACTTTACCATACAAATTTTGTGTTAATAATTTGATACTTACTGTTCCAGATTTTTGTGGAGGAACTGATGATTTTGTATATTCAATTACTTCAACACAGGCTCCACAACCAGGGGAAACACTCCTAATAAATAGACTATTATTACCAATATTTTTAATAACAAACGAATGACTGGGATTAGTTACCACATTTATTTTCCCAAAATCGTAAACGGACTGATTACAAACTAACACTGGTTGCCATAGTCCTTGGACAGTCTGACTGCCGTGATAAACTATTGTTCTGTGCAACGAAAATAATAGAAAGATTATTGCAAAAATAAACGGTACTACTCGAAAGTTAAACACTAATTTTTCGACCTTCATTTTTTCTAAAAGGCTTTTTTTATAAACCATAAAAACACCCTTTTATAATGGAATCTTTACACGAATCATCATTTATTCAGAACAATCTACAGCAGTTGTTTTTTCTGCTTCTGGAGTTGGCTTACAACATCCGCACTCACCCTCCGTACCATCCTCGCAACATTCCGAGTTTTCCGGAATACAATTCCCGTGACAACATTTTTGTCCGCTCGAACAAGCATCATTTGAGTCACAACAAACAGTTCCGGCTGGTAAACAATTCCCATTACAACAAACGCCAGAGCAACAGGAGCCATCACAACAAGATTCACCCTCCTCACAAGTGGCTTCGCCGCCACAACCAGAATCTTCTGCATAAAGATAAGACTGCGATGGAGTGATTCCGTATAAAATAAGCCCTATCCCAAAATAAAGGATAGTTGCTAAATAATAACGCTCTCCTAAAGTAATCATATTGTATAATTTCCAAAACATAATAATATCCCTTTCTTGTAGTTAAATTTAAGCAACAAAATTTTATTTTGTTTTTCTTCGTAAACAAAACAAGGCAAATAAAACAAAAATAACACCAATGACGATACAAAACATTCGTATCAACCTATCATTATTAACCAGTGAATTAACCGGTAACGTGTTACTCTCTGCGATAAAATCCCTATTTCCATGTAATGCAATTCGTCCGTTTTCAAATTTTAATTTCGTATTTCGGACTACCCGATAAGAAGTTTGCCTTCCTGATTGTCTATCAGTTACTGTCCAACCAGCGGAAACCGGAAAGACGAATTCATCATTATTTATTGGTATATTAAAATCAGTTTCCTCTGGAATAATTTCATAAACTGTTCGTCGGAGTTGTTCTTTTGTTACAAGATCAAATTCCGTATCAACTGTTTTTCGTGGAAACCAAATACCACTACTCTTGTCTTGATAATAATCTGATGATTCATATCGTACTACACAAATATCTTGTACATATTCTTCAATAAGCGGGCATATATATCCTCGTGTAGGATCAACCCAAATAACAGTTTTACCATTTATCTTATTATTTTTTATGCGTTTATCAGTTGGTTGGGGAATGGTAATCACCCACACAAGGCTCCCTTCAAAATCTCTTTGTCCTGTTACCCGAATACCAGCTGTTTTCGTATTTTTTACTAAATCGTCGTTTAATGCAATAAATTGTTCAATAAAACTTTGATTAAAAGAAAAGTCTTTCATTTGTTTTTGTGTACCACTTAACAAAAACAGCGCCGTAAATGATGCCACTCTGTGACCACGAGCACGCCCTAATTCATTGATTGGATACATACCCCATTCTTGAATTGTAACGCTACCACCGAAAACAGGATCGTACACAATGTTCATACTCCTTCCAAAGGGATCAATATTATTTCCAATTAACTTAAATGGCAGTGGTTTTTTTTCATCGGTAGTCTCCTCATTTTCGTTAACACTTTCACCTTGTGGATTGGGTAAACTAAATATCTCTTGTTTTACATCAGTAAAAGGGGTTCCGCCGCGAAAAATTATTAGCTGTTTATTGGTAACTTTTGTTAGTCTTAACGATGTTTCACGGCAATCTTTTTCAATAAGCTCCTTGTTTCGCAACTTATTTGTAATATCCTTATATCTTTTAGTATCTTTCGGAGTATTCTTTAATTCCTCTTCGTAATGCTGAACGATCATATTTACACTTTTTTGAATCATTTCTTCTGAATTAGGTTTTTGTTCACTTAAAAAAGTGAAAACTACTTTTCCAGAGTGTATTGTGCATGGATTCGCCCCTTGATGTTGAATTGCTTCAACAAATAAATGACTTCCACTGCTATTGATGGCGTGTTGAGCCAGTACTAAACAGTTAAAATACAATAAGATAATTATAGTAACATAACCAATTGTAAAATATTTATAGTTGTTCATTTTTAAGATTAATTTTTAATATTAGTTACAAGATTCCATCTTGTCAGTACTTGGCGTTCCAGATCCCACCTGTATACAATACGTATGACAACATGGATTAGCCCACCAGTCAAGAAAAGCAGTACCAGCCGTCTCTCCACACTCAACAATAACTGCTGCCGCAATAGTTGCTGCTATTGTCGCCGCTCCAGCTGATTCAATCTCTGCACCAACAAAAATTGCTACGACTCCTAAAATACAAGCCGCTCCAACAGCACCGATTGCACCATTTTTCAATAAACATGTCAGTTGACCATACGTAGTCGATCGAGGAGCAACTTGGTAAGTGGTATATTCTGAAACTTCTATTGGTGTACAAGTATAATTACATAAAATAGTAGGCAATGATTGTGGAGTGCATTTCCTTTGTGCTGCCCATACACGAATATTACCCGTACATCCAGCAGTTCCATTAGCATTTTTCATACAGGATGAAGTATCATTTGTAACTTCATTAGAAAGCGTTTTACAATAGTGCCCATTTAATGTTGTACTATTTTGAGCAGATGTTTCTAATTTCCATGACAATACCGGAAGAACTATAATCAACACAATTAAGTTCATTGAAACGATATTATAAAAACTTTCCAATCGCAGTAACATAAATACCTCTCTAATTCTAAAATATTCCCGATCTGTTTTCCATTCTTCAGGAATATATATTGTATTTTCCATCTGAACTTTTACAAAACTTAGTAAAACTCAATTTTACGCTTCCACTAAAAACGTAAACATCTCTCTATCTATAAAGGGATTGGCTACTTTTTAGAAAAAAATTATGCCGAAAAGTGCGTAAAAACAAGGGTAAAAA
>JAIRLW010000508.1 GCA_031259095.1 Planctomycetaceae bacterium
GAAATGAGGTTGGTAAAAATGAAATCAAAATCTTTGTAAAAATTTCACTGATATATTACTTTTGATGAAATTTTCGAGGTATCCTTGTTTGTTCAAAAATAAAGTTTAATTTAACCGATACGGAACAACGATAATGGAATTTATTAAAAAAATAATTATTTTTTTGTGTATAAGTGGTATCATTTTTAGTTGCGATATAGGAAAAAGTAATGAACAGCCTATTGAACAATTGAACAATCCTTATGAGATTCTTCAAAAGTATCGTCAATGGTTAGAAAAGTGTTATTCAATGGAGTACACGTTTTCTGAAAAATCTTACGCAACGAAATTGACGGATGAGATTATTGCAGAACGATCTTATTCCAGTTCCAGTTTAGTACGTTTTGATAAAATAAACAAAAGATTTTTTGTTTCTTGGCATGGTGTATCTGCGCCGGGTTTTATAACAAAAATGCAAACAATATCTTTGGGAAACTCTAAACTTATTAATGCATTAATTGAAGGACAACTAAAAGATGGAAAAGAAAATCTCTCTCATGACGATTATCGTATTATAAGTTATCTTGATCCCGCACAATACAAATTAAATTTTGACGGAAAGTTAAGTAGCCATGCGGGAAACTCTATCTTGGCTTTTGGAATTTTTTCAATGGGAAAGAAATATATCTTGCATGATATACATGATGCTTTTCAAAAAATGAATCTTAATGTTGATCAACAACAATGGCAAGGACATAATGTTTATCGTTTGATTGGTATTGATGAAAAAGTTCGTTATGAATTATGGTTGGACCCGACACTTCAATTTATGCCGGTTCGTATATCGCTGTATGATAAAGAAATGGAACGTAACGATGTGAATTATTTTACATTTGATTTTGTTATAGAATCGTTTAGTAAATTAAAGTCCATTCCGTTACCGCAAAAATATCTTATTAAAATTGAGACTGCACATCAATGGTATGAAAAAAATGTACTTAAATCGATTCCCTCAAAGGAAACAATTCAGGGCGAGATTAGTGTTACTTCAGTAGGGCATTCCTTTTCCGAGAAAGATTTTAAAATAACAATGCCAATCCCAAATTATACAGAAGTTTCGATGCAAGATGCTCTGCAAATACAGTATGTTTGGCTTGATGGCGAGATAGTACCATTGACGGATGAACTTGCGTTGGCACGTATTCGCGGTCATGGTTTTATTCCCGGAGTTCGGGAACCGCGTTTTTGGTTGATCGTTTCAGGGATTTTGATGATGGCTATTGCTCTTGGACTTAAAATTAAAGACTTTTTTTATAACAGGAAACAAAAGTAAAGATGACCGTTGGCAAAAGCAAGATGATAATAAACAAAAGAAGGATGATTGATATGTTGCAGATCGTATTAGTTTCAATAATCTTTTTTGGTTTTTTCTTTCCGGCATTCGGTAACGAAAATACTGATAATGCTTTACCCGATCTGAAAAATATTGTTGTTGCTGGTCCGTACTGCGGAATTTATTCTCTTGCGGCATGTTTAGATGCTTTCGGTAAAACCTATTCGTTGGAGGAATTATTACATCCGGACTATATTGGTTCTTTTCGCGGCAGTACTAACGAAGAACTGGTAAAAGCCGCTGAAAAATATGGTCTTTATGGAAAATGTTACGCCAATATGTTATGGCGGCAGCTTCAAGATGTTAAAGAACCGATGATACTTCATTTTCGTGGTAATAGTAACAGAGAATTTAATCACTGGGTTGCCTTTCTCGGAATGGAAGGAAATCATGTACGAATTCTTGATGTACCGCATGAAATTGCCAATTTAACAATAGCGGAATTGCTCGCTCAATGGGATGGTGTTGCTATTCAAATTTCTGAAAATCCCATACAAGACGAACTGATTTGGCAATCGCGTTCGGATTATATCTTTATTGTTCTGCTTATTCTCGGATGTTGTCTATTGTATAAAAGATATTTTCAAACGGACAATAAAATGACCTTGTCCAGATTGACACACCGTGAATACCAACGGCAATTTTTTATACAGAGTGTTCTGTTGCTTGGAACTTGTGGTTTCATTGCAATTACTTATCATGCTTTGAGTCCTATCGGTTTTTTGAAAAACCCAACTGCTGTTGCGGAAGTAACCCGCCGCTATTATGCGGTTGATGTTCCAGAAATTAGCCTTAGTGAAATGCGGAAAATCTCCGAACAAAAAAACGCTGTTATTTATGATGCTCGGTATCATCGTGATTTTGAACGCGGAGCTATTCCTGATGCAATAAATTTGCCGATTGACTCTGATATTACGGAACGAAAAAAGATTTTACAGGGAATTAGTAAAACACAAAAAATTATTCTTTATTGTCAAAGTTCCGGTTGTGGTTTTTCTGACGAGGTGGCGTCATTTTTGAAATTCAATGGTTATTATAATGTTTCAATTTTTCGCGGAGGTTATCGTGAATGGTCAGACTCTCAGAAACAACATTAAATTACCAAATTCGATTGGAAGTTCTCTTGATTCCTTATTAACGTGGATTTTTGGTATTGTGATGCTGATAGCGGCAATTCCACATTGGGAAAATCCATATTATTTTCTTGGTTCGGTTTACGCTTATAAAATTGTTGATTCGGGAATTGGGCAGATGGTTGCTATTTCATTGCCGTTTATTCAGTTGGTTCTTGCGGTTCTTTTATTGACACGGATTTTAACAAATGCTGCTCATTGGGTAAGTATGTTTTTATTTTCATGTTTTGCTGTTGTACAAACGGTTTCGTTTTTACGAGGTCTCGATATTTCTTGTGGCTGCTTTGGTCCGAATCATGAAACAACAATCGGTTTCCAAACACTCTTTCTGGTTTATACTCTATTATTTTTATCTGTTATCCGAAATCTGCTTTGTTTGTTCAAAACAAGGTCTTATCTTGCCAATCGTGAGACGAGCGAAACGCAGGGAATGAACCATTAAACTATCAAATACAAATAATTTCTTACAGTTATCTCGTTTCTTTATAACACTTAATGTCTGGAATCATTATCTTTATTGGCTGTATTACTAACGGTCAAATACAGGCGTTTTTGATATTTTTTAGTGATTAGTGGAATCAGTTTGATAATATGCTATAATCTGAGTCCGGTTTTTTATTAACGATTTTCGATAACTCTTTAACCATGAGTTTTCAGTGTAAGATGTTTGTTAATGCAGTAAAGAACATCTTAATTTAGTAACGGCGCTTTCCAAAAGTTTTAAGCCGAAATTTCCGCGTTTTTCACCGATTGGGGGCATTTCGGATGTTTTTGATGGAATGTGCAAAAGTGTATTTACTCCAACTCTATTAAAAAACCTTGAAAATACCAGATATTTTGGGGAAAGTACCGTTTTTAACAAAACTCAGATATAAAAAGGAAAAGTGTTATGAAACAGAGAAAAAAACAAAGTCCAGGCGGAGAACGGGTGTTGATCTCGTTTGACTATGCGTTAAAACGGTTGTTGCGTAACAAATCCAATTATGATGTGTTGGAAGGATTTTTAAGCGAATTGCTGATGACCGACATTTCCGTCAAGAATATTGGTGAAAGCGAGAGCAATAAGGAACATGCAACCGATAAATCCAACCGTGTTGACATTCTGGTTGAAGACGAATCCGGCGAAATTATGTTGATCGAGTTACAATTTAACATCGAGTTGGATTATTTGCAACGGATGTTGTACGGAACCAGCAAGGCAATTACCGAACGCATGGTTCATGGAACGGAATACATGGAAGTGAAGAAAGTTTATTCGATCAACATTGTGTATTTTAATTTGGGACAGGGCGAAGATTATGTTTATCACGGCAAAACCCATTTCACCGGTTTACACAAAAAGGATGAACTCCAACTTTCGGAGGAACAACGTAAAGTATTCAAGAAGGAAGTTGCAGGGGATATTTATCCCGAATATTACATTTTAAAGGTTAATAATTTTGACGATAGAACAAAAGATCAGCTTGATGAGTGGATTTATTTTTTTAAACACAATGCGGTCAAAGATGAATTTAAAGCCAAAGGTTTAGACAAGGCGCGTGAGATTCTTGACCGCGACAAACTCACGCCGGAGGAACAAAAAGCCTACGACGCTGCACTGTGGGAACGTAGTAAAAAAGTAAGCGATGTTGCTTCCTCAAAAGAAGTAGGAAGAACAGAAGGAATAGAAATAGGGAGAAAAATAGGAAGAGAAGAAGGAAGAATAGAACGTGAAAAACTCGTGAAAGAACTTGAAAAGCGTGAAGAACGTGAAAAAGAGCTTCTTGCGGAGTTGACCCGGTTAAAACAAAACAAACAAAATAATAAAAACATGTTCGAGTAACTTCTAAAAACTCAAATTTTATCTTACAGTCAATGGCTGTTTTTAATTGCATGCAGAGGACGCAGATTATGAGGATTTACGCTGATCGGCTTAATATTTCCATCGGCGCAAATCTGTTTTATCGGCGTTTTCTGCGTGCAAATAAATAATGTAATGACATAAAAAATTAAGTTTTTAGAAATTCCCTTCGGTAATTACCTAATTTTCTAGGCGTGAATTTTGGGAACAATTGGGAAGATTGAATTATTAGAGACAACCTTATGAAAATAACTTTTGGTGTATTATTTTTTATTATTTTTGTATCGTTTTCAGGATTGTTTGCTATTGAAACGGAGCAGAAAGCGGTCGAAATGATTTTTGAAACGGATGTTCACGGCTGGTTGGCGGAACGTTTTTGCCGTGCGAGCCTTCGGGACAACGCTTTTTATATTCAGGCGGTTGACGGTTTACCGTTTCTTTCACGTCAGATTGATGTTCTTGGCGGTCAGATACGGGTTGTTGTGGAAATTCGTACTTCGACCGTTTCTTCCGTAACCGTTTCGTGGACAACTCAAGGTTCTCCTCGTCGCAGTAACGATAAAATGAGAACGTCGCCGCTCAACTCCGACGGAAATTGGCATTCTTACGAGTTTAATTTTCCAATCTCCGACCGTTTGACCAGTTTTACGTTTCAGTTTAGTTCTCCCGACGGAACATGGGAAATCAAATCGTTTACCGTTTACCGGCGAAGTTCTCATCCGATTAAAGTTACTAAAATTGTTCCGTATCAATATAAAGATGAAAACGGTAATGAGCGTGCCATGCTTCGGTACACGGTTTGTAACAATTCTTCATCTCCTTTGGTTTTCTATATTGGCAATCAACCCGAAGAGCTTAAACTTTTGGAATCACAGTCGATTGATTTAGGTGTTCCGCTTAAAACGGAAGGCAATCTTGCCGTTGCTCATTTAAAACTTCGTCCTACTGAATTTTCGGAGGTTGATTATTCTGTTTTTTTGTATCAGCCCAAAGATAAAACCGATTGGATTTCCAAAATGCTTAGTCCTACGAAAACAATAGATATTGCTCCTGACGCACGGATGGCCCGAATTCGTTTTGGTGAAAAAGTGATTGCGATTATTGCGCCGATTGTTCATCGCCGCGGAATAATTCCTGCATTTAGTTTGGTTTCAGACTCGACAGAAAAATCATTACGTTTTAAGTCTTCTGATGTAGCGTTGGAAATCCGAATCGAAAAGGAATCACTCCGTTTTCTGATTGAGGACAAAGCCCCGCCGGAATCCGAACCGCTTGAAGGTCCTGTAGTCCGAATTTTTGGAACATTGCAAAGCGGTTTGTTACCCGGCGTAGAATTTCTTGGGCAGGGCGATGTTAGTTCCTCGACGATTGATATTGAAGAGCCTTACAATGATCGTTCAGAGCCGAATCCGCTTTGGATTACCATGCCGATGGCGGTTTTGGGAACGGATCAAGGTTCTGTTCTGTTACGCTGGAACGACAGGAAACTCCAACCGAAACTAGCGTCGCCGAATTATTTTGACCATACCAACGATCATCGGATTGCGCTGTTAGGTTCGACGATTGATGTTACGGTTGATTTTTGGGAACCGGTTGCTTCGGAGGATTCTGATTCGGCGGCGGTACGGGCATTGCGGTATTACGTTGGCGAACACGGATTTCCTGAACCGCCCGATGCTCCGCGATCTTCCGAAGAGCAACGATTACTCAATCTTCAGGCGCTTCGTGGAGTTCTTCAGGTGGAGGACGATTTACAGTGGGGTTACGCAGCGGAGTCGGCGTGGCAACGGAAACCGTTTGCCGATATGTTTTCGACTATTATTCGGTTGGAAGAAGCGGGACAAGAACATCGATTGATTAAACCAACTGAAATTGTTTCGGGTGGAGCGGATATTGCCAATGACATTATTTATTTCCTTACGGATCGGGTTGAGGAGTGGAAAAATACCAGAGAAAAGGCGATTCAGTCGATTTTTACTTTCCGCAATCCTGATGGTTCTTTTATGTACAGGTCGCGGTTTTCTGAGGTGGAACCGTTGAATACGTCATTGGGGTACACGGCGATTCGGACATTGGAGATTATGGAATATGTTCGTTTAACCGGCAATCGTAAACTTTTTGAAAAAATCCGGCCATCGTTGAATTATCTGCAACGTTGCGACGTCCCGCGCGGCGGACATTATCGTGACACGCCATTTCACACGCCGGATCTTTTAACATCGGCGAGTCTTGTTTGGCTTTTTACGTGGGCGTATGAATTTTCCGGTGAGACGGAATATCTGGAATGGGCGAAACGTTTTGCGTTTACAGGAATTCCGTTTGTTTATCAATGGGAAGATCGTTCAAACATGCGGTATATTACGATTTCAAAACTTGGCGGGACGGAACGACATTTACCGCTTTGGTTTGGCGTTTCACAAACGCGCGACGGGATTGTGTTTGCGTATGCGTTAAATATTCTTTCCCGACATGATTCGAGTGTTGATTGGAAACGTCCGGCGATTGGAATTCTTCACGCGATTGAAAAAATCCAATACGCGGACGGTATGGACGCCGGTTGCGTTCCAGACATTTTCAGTGTGGCAACACAGGAACGCCGTTCATGGAAAATTAATCCATGTGCATTGGTTTCGCTGCGGTGGGCAATTGAAAACAAAACCGATTCGTTTTTTGTGTTGACCAATCAA
>JAIRLW010000524.1 GCA_031259095.1 Planctomycetaceae bacterium
ACATTTGCAAACCGTTGATAAAGCAGTTCAATATTTTGATCTTTGTGCCATCTTGTTGTAGTAACGGTTATTGGTTTTGACGGCTGACGGACAACGAGTTGCCAAAGTTGTTCGGTTTGCTTTTGGTCGATAAAGATCAGCAGATGTTCCTGAAAAAATTTTGTAATTTTCTGATCAATCTTGATTCTTTGAGAGTATTCAGGAATATTGCCATTAGGCATTGGAGAGCAAACAAGTATTTTGAAATTACTTTTTTCCGCAACCGCTTCAATATTGAACGTAATATTATCGACAACGCTAGGAAGTTTTGTTTTATCGTTATTCCAACCCATTTCATTAAACAGATTGCGGAAATTGAAATTTTTGAGATAGTTGGAAAATTCAGTTGTTTTTAGCTTCATAATAATTGTTGGCGTTAGTAAAAATAATGAGTGGTGAGTGATTCGTTGTTTGCCGTATCGCGTTGGGACGCCAGCGCGTTTGTTGCTCTTAAAATAGCCGCAAAACGGTTTGTGGCTACTGAAATGGCGATCCAGTAGCCACAAAGAATGTTGTTGCTCTTAAAATAGCCACAAATGTTTTGTGACTACTGAAACGGCGATCCAGTAGCCACAAAGAATGTTGTTGCCCGTAAAATAGCCACAAAATACTTTGTTTTTGCTAAAATAGCGAAAATAGTTAATCTTGAATAGTTGGGACAATGCCTTCGATTATATCTAGCAATTCCTTAAAAATCAGAGTTGCTGGAGTTCTCCCGTGTTTTGGTTCACTTTCCTGAATAATTCCGGCTTTTTTTAACTGAAAAAGTAATTTGTTTGCCGTTTTTTTTGCGATATTGCTTCCTTTTAAAAAACTATTGCCCTGAAACATCGGATTGGAAAACAGGAAATCCAGTATGTTGACCGTATATTGTGAGTGTGTTGTCACTTGAATTTTATTTTTCATATCTTCGTATAGGGATAATATTTTTTTTACGATAGTGCTGTTTGTTTTCGCTTGTTGAATAACCGCAAGTAAAAAAAATTCAATCCATGTGTCCCAGTCATCATGCAACGAAATCAGCCGTAACGCCTTGTAATAGTCTTCCCGATTTTTTTCAAGAAAACCGCTAATGTAAAAAGCGGGCATCGAAAGTTTCTTTTTTTGATAAAGAAATAATGGAATTAAAAGCCGCCCAACTCGTCCATTGCCATCGTTAAAAGGATGAAGTAACTCGAATTGCGCATGAACAATAGAACATTGTAATAAAATCTCGACGTCGTTTCCAGTAACATAACGTTCCCAAGATTCAAGATCACTTTGAAGCCGGATAGGATCAGGCGGTACGAAAGTAGCCTCCTCAATTGTTGCGCCGGGACGACCAATGTAATTCTGTTTGGTGCGAAACATTCCGGGAAATTTTTCTGCTCCGCGCGTTCCGTCCATTAACATCTGGTGCATTTCACGAATCAGACCAAGCGACAATGGACGTTCGGTAAGTTGCCGACCCGCAAACTTCATCGTGTTTCGATAATTGATCACTTCGTGAACATCATCTTGTTGTTCGATTGCTTTTTTGTTACCGGCGTCATATTTTAAAACGTCGGTAATTGTCGCTTGAGTCCCTTCAATCCGTGAAGAAAGTAACGCTTCTTCATTTATAAGCGGAGAAAGCAATAATTCCGGTAGAGGCAATCCTTGCAAAAGTCCGTCCAAACGCGCCAGTTCCGCGTTTGATTCTCCCACCGCTTTAAAATGCCGACGAAAATCAATAGTTGAAAGCGGAAGTTCTTTGGGAATATAAGGTTTCATGTCATTGTCTATCAGTAAAAGGAAAAATTGCCGCAAACGGCTGGTTTATTTTTTTGAAAATACGAAATAAACAAAATAACCAAACAGACGAAATTTTACTTTCGGCAATATTCAGTTACACAATAAAACATCACACAACAAAACACCGTTGTTGTTTGCGCTACGATAAAATCACTTCGGAATCCATGTAGAGAACATCGGGACAAATATCTTGTTCGTTGGGCCATTCAACAGTTCCAGCGTTTACGCGAACACAACGAAAATAGCCGATATTTTGTAATTCCCGAAATATTCCCTTATCAAGTAACGGATTCATATCGTAACGTTTAACTTCTCCGTTTGTAAACGTCAAAGTCAACGTATAATCATCGTTCGGAACAACATGAACAACACGCGGTCCCAACGGTTTTTTTCCGTACACTATATCATCATCTTTCATTTTATTTTTGAATCTTAAATAGTGGTTATTGGTTTGAAATGTTAATGATTCCCATTGAGCAAATTATTTGCGGTTCTGTATTTTGATATTCTTCATCTTTGATAACAAGTTCATTGGCATTATACAATGACGTTACCAGATCGGTTAAATATTCATCTGAAATTCCTACTTTGAATTGTCTGACAAGAGATTCCTTTGCGGATTCCCGTAACCGGTAACGGAAAATATCGTCAACGGCTTTTTTAAGCGTTTCAGTAACAAGTAACGGTTTGTCTTTGTTTTCGTTGCAATATCGTTCAAGCCGTGAATAGACACGGTGTTTTATACCTGTTCGCTTGCCGAGCGAAGAACCGCGATTGTTGTCGTCTGCACGAATGACATCAAGAGCCTTACTCAATAATTCGTGGTGATTTTCCAGTTTTTCCAACGGCGTTGTGTCAGGATCACAAGCAACCGCTTTCAAAATTTCAACCGGCGATTGAGTAACAATATTGTTTTCATTGTCAATCCATGTGAGAATATTGTCATCGTTCATTGTTTTTGTATAAACAATAACTCCGTCTTGCGGATAAGATGTAACATTTTGTTTTGCCGAATAAATAACGTTTGGTAATTCAGGAATGATGTTATTCAATTCCGGTTGCATTTTAACCGCCTCTTCCCAAATTTTTAACGCTTGAGAACCAAGATCAACTTCCGTGTCTTCATCGTCGGCATTAAGCAGACCGGATTTTTCGTTATACAAATCAGCAATGTTGATCGGATCACCATCAAAAAATGTTTCATCACTGCCGAGCAAATCGGCATTTTCTTTGATTCGTTGTTTTAATCGTCCTCGTAAATCAATAATTTTTTCAATTCCGTCTTCAGGCAAAAAAGAATAACAATAAATTTCTTTTGCTCTTTGACCAATACGGTCAACACGTCCGGCACGTTGGATCAAACGAATAATCGCCCAAGGTAAATCATAATTGACAATGACATGAGCATCTTGCAGGTTTTGTCCTTCACTCAACACATCTGTCGAAATGAGTATTCGTAACTCTTCACTCCTGTCAATCAATTGATTTTGCTGCGTATTACTCTGCGGACTGAATCGAACAGCTTTTTGTGTTGGATTGTCATCGCTGCCGGTTACGCTTTCAATATTTGTTACGCCGCGCCGCGTTAATTGTTTGGTCAAATAAAACGCCGTATCCGCAAACTGCGTGAAAACCAACACTTTGTCGTTGGGATGTTTTTGTGTCAACAAATCATAAAGAGCGTTGAGTTGGCGGTCATGATCAGGCTTCCACGTTTTGACGGCTGCTAATATGTTGAGAATATTCTTGTTGTCCTCTTCAAGAGATTCCAATAACGTTTCACTAAAAAATTCGCTGCGTATCCAATCAAAATGAGTTTTATGTTGATCGCTTGAAAACAATTGATAAAGTTCTTCAGCCTTTTCAATGTACTGATTTTCCTGCGTAATAATGTTGAAACTATTTATTTCATCGTGATTATTGTTATTATTATCCGTGTTGTCGTTATCTGTGTCGTCATCTTCTAAAAAGTCATCGAGATTTTGTGCGATATTTTTTCCGATGGGCAACGGCAAGTTATTTTTGATCGCATGGACAAAAATATAGTTGCGCAAAACATGCCGAGCAAGCGAGAGAAGAAACGAATATCCGCTGCTTTCAAGTCTCTTAAATAACATTGTCCGGCAAAATCCCATCAAACGTTTGCCGGCACGATTCAAATTTTGCAACAACAAATCCTCGTCGGGAGCCGGTTTAATCGCTGCATTTTTGTTTCGGTAAAGTTGCAAACCGTATCTTGGTAAATCAAGCCGATTGATTAAATCAACAACATGATCGGCATACAATGCGGCATATTGATCGTTTGGATTTTTTGGATCAAAAGGATATTCCACTTTTTTGGCAAGACGTTCAGGAAAATAGGACGGAGCGCCGTCGGAAAAAGAAAGATATTTTTGTCCATTTTTCGAATCCGTTTTCGCGTAATATTTTTTGATAAAATTTCTGGTTCGCCTGACAAGATAAAGCTGCATAAGATTTTGCCAATCATCCGGTTCACTGCTTAACTCAAAAGCTCTCAAACTTCGCGGTAAAATTTCCGTATGTTTCGCGTTAAACTGAACTTGTCCGCCGATTTTTTTAATGTACTTTTCAGGACTGATTCCCAAATCCTTGTCGTCAGAAATAAACAAACGTAACTGATTCGCAAGATCAATATACGATTTATTGTATGGTGTTGCGGAAAGCAGAATCACTTTACTTTCGTTGAGATCAAGATAATCTTTAATCGCCTTATAACGGCTTCCGCTGCTGTTTCGCAAATTATGACTTTCATCAATGATTACAGTGCGGTAACGCCGCTCGTTTTTCAATTCGGATTGAACTTGGCTTTGCGATATGACTTTTGCGTGCAATTGATATTGATAAACGTAACTTTTCCACATTGCCGTCAAGTTTTTCGGACAAATAATCAATGTCTCATGCGAAAAATCTTCTTCAAATAATTTAGCAAGAGCCGTTCCGACAATTGTTTTTCCAAGACCAACAACATCACCAATCACCACACCGCCGTATTTATGAAGATGTCGGGCTGCAACAGAAACGGCAGTTTGTTGAAAATCAAGTAATTTCTTTTTGAATATTGCCGGAATTGTAAAATCGGCAATTCCCATTCGGGCTTCATACGAAAGATGATACGCAATTTTTACATAAATATGATACGGCGGAATCAACCGATCACCCGCCCAAGAATGATCAATAATCTCAATGAGGTCTTCGGTAATATCAATTGATTTACTGTCATTCCAACGTTCATCAAACCATGTTGCTAATTTTCGTGCGGCATCTTGTTCCAAGACGTCAATATTGAGTTCTCCTTGTTTGACAAGTCCGGCTAAGGTGAGATTACTGCTGCCCAAAAAACCGACAATAGGAACTCGTGCATCGTCACTGTATGCCAAATACAGTTTCGCGTGTAACGGATACCTCAAATGAAGTTTGACGCATAATTTTTTGTCCTTCATTTGCTGACTCAACTGCCGAAGAGTTTTTTCATCCTGATTGGTCGGAATTCCAATAGTTAATTGTTTACGAAATTCCTGTGCAAGTTGTTTTTTAAGCCGATTCGATTCGGCGTTATCAATAGTTCCTTCATCATGACGATAATAATATTTGTGCAAAATATCGGTTGGGTTTACAAACATACCAATAAGGAGTCGGCAAATCCGGTGAACATTGACGTTTCTTTCTGTCATTTCATCACCAGACAGCTGATCAATTTTTTCGGCGATTTCATTCCAACCGCGTAAATTAAAATAACCGATACAACAATCCGCCCTTTTAGAAAGTTCTAAAGTTCTGCTCAAACCATCCGTCAGGATATGTTCAATATTATCATAAATTGTAGGCATAAAATTAAATTGATATTTCACTAAATTCCGCGTTCCGACTAATAAAAAACGAAACGTTCATGTAAAGTTGTATTGCTGGAACTGCCTGCTTGCTACAAGAACAACCTTTAAAAACCGTACTCAATATCATTAAACAATAGAATAAAAGAAGGTATATGTTCATCCATGATAAAAACGATATTATGTTTCTTTTATTTTTTTCCAGTAGAGTCAAAATTCCTTCCCTAATGAAGAATAAAAGTAGAATTAAACTTAAAACGATCACAATATCTTCAGTCATAATAATTTAATGTTGATCAGTACGAAACAATTTTAGTAAGAATATAACTTACTGCTCTTTCCTAAAAATTGATTACTTATTTTGCTCTTTATGTGAGGTCGTTCCTCATGGTATCAACGTGATATTGTTTTTCTAACTAATCTCGTTTTAACGCATGAGGCGACCCATGAAAAATACAAAATGCCGACATAAACGTCAAAATTCCCATCGTTCTGTTCACAAAAAACGTATCCAACAACAATGTCCTTGTTGCCGTAAACAACGTCAACGGAAATTCAAACAATGCCCTCA
>JAIRLW010000071.1 GCA_031259095.1 Planctomycetaceae bacterium
GAGGTTCGGATTTTTTGTGATTTATTGCTACTGAGGTTGTTTTGTTAAGAAAATTAGGCGTCAATGAGGTTGGTGAAAATGAAATCAAAATCTTTGTAAAAATTCCACTGATATATTACTAATATTTTACTTCGGTCACTTCATCATTTTTTCATAAACCTGTTCGTATTCTACACCCAAAACTTCTTGCGCAAGATAAGTTAACGTTCGCTTATCGGCGTTAATGTGCAACGTGTATTGATGAAGCGTTTGCGTTTCACCGTGCGGCAATTCGTGGATCAGGGACAAAAGATTAAATTCATAAAACTGGGCAAATTCCGCTTCACCGGGAAATGAAGGTCCATGGTTATAGGCACGAACCGTCTGATCTGATTCGTCCGAATAAGGCAACTCTAAATCAAACGCAATAAGAGTGAGTGTTCCTTCACGAAAATCAAGCGCGCCAAGAATAGGTTTAACTCGTTTCCGGGATGCCGTTACCTGACAACGATATTTACCGTCTGCGCGAAGCAACACTGCAGTCGGTGAAGTTGCCGACGGCAAAAGCCGTAAACGTCCATGCGGTGAAGAGCCGAAAAAATCAGTATCGATAGAGAATTCCGACTCCGATTCCTTGACCGGTTGAAACGGAACAATCGCCACTGTACTCTGTCCACTGTTGAACATGCCCCGAATCTGAAGCGAAACAGGTTGACTCCACGATGGTGAACGAATCGCACTGTTCACAATAGAATTGACCGTTATAAAACCGACAAATGAAACATCCATCTGATCCAACGAAATTGCCGCCGCATTGCCAAAAATAAGATAAATTTCATAACGATCCAACAAACGCACCGTCCGAATAATATCCAATTCGGCGTCATTTCCATGATCTGCGTTCAAGCGAACCGAACGACGCATCCGAAGAACTGAAGGTTGCGGCAATGAATCAATAACAAACGTTCCAGATTCCGGCAAAAATATCAATTGATCTTCACCACCGTAAGAGTTGTAAAACCAATCCGTTTTACCAGAGTCAATCGCTTTAACATTGACCAAGCCAAAACTACTGCCGTCAATCCCGTCACACGTACTCGTCATCACATTGCCGTTCCAGTCCGGGCAAATGACAATACGTCCGCCGATCTGATTATACAGTTCGTGGATTCGCGTTTTGGCTCCAAGATAATTGACAGCATCACGGTAAGACACAAATTATTAATTCGATTCAATTTCTCAACCGAAATCAACTAAAATACATGATTATTCGTCTTTGACCACACGAAAAAGCGGTTTGCCAAATTCGACCGTTTCACCGTTTTTAGCAAGAATCGCGGTAATTTTCCCCGAACATTCCGCCTGAATTTCGTTATAAACTTTCATCGCCTCAATAATACAAACCGTTGTGTCCGCGTTGACGGAATCGCCAACCTTAACAAACGGCGGAGTATCCGGTTTAGACGCGGCATAAAATGTCCCAACCATCGGACTTTTAATAATCTGAACATTTTTTTCGTCCGGCAAAACGGGAGTTAAATTCGACGCAACCGGAATCGTCGAAGCCGAAACCGCCGCAGTGGGAATTGAAACGGTCGAAGCCGGAGTTATGGTTGTCGGAATGGCGGTTGTTGCCGGAATCGCTGTAACAGGAACTGTTGCGGTTGGAGTATTCCGTTTGAGTTGGATTCGCATGTCGCCTTGTTGAATATCGAGTTCGGTCAACTCGTTTTCCTGCATCAATGCAACAAGACGCTTGATACGCCGAATATCAAAAACATCGTTACCGTTATTGGAAAAATTCGCCATGATAATAATAAAATTTTTCTTAAAAATTATTTATCCTTAAATTTGTTCCATTTGTCCTTATAGTCCCTAATGTCTCTATTAAGAGGGACGACAGGGACATTAAGGACAAATGGGACGCTACACTTCGGCAATTAATTCGATTTCAATTTTCGCGCCGCGCGGCAATGCCGCAACCTGAACCGTACTTCGTGCGGGTCGGGCATTGCCGAGATGTTTTTCGTAGATCGCATTCATCTTGCTAAAATCGGCAAGATCAGTTAGAAAAACAATTGTTTTTACGACACGGTTCCATGAAGTTCCTGCTTTTGCCAAAACAGCGTCGAGATTGTTGAGAACCTGCTGAGTTTGCTCTTCGATGGAACCTTCGATAAGTTCCATTGTTTCGGGAACTAAGGGAATTTGACCGGAAGTGAACAACAATCCCGGAGAAGTGAAAAATCCCGGGCTGATCACCCCTTGTGAATAAGGTCCGATAGCAGCGGGAGCGGATTTTGTAGTAATTGATTTCATTTTTTACTCGATTTCGTCTAAAGCGTTTTGTAATTTATTTTTTGGTTGTGCGCCGACCATTCGCTCGACAACATTTCCTTTGTTGAAGAACAGAAGAGTTGGAAGCATTTCGACACTGAATCTTGCTCCGATTTGTGGGAATTGCGCGATATTAACTTTAGCGATTTTGGCGTCGCCGACATTTTCTTTGGCAAGTTCTTCTAAAACAGGGGCAAGCATTCGACAGGGTCCGCAAGATGGAGACCAAAAATCAACCAAAACGGGAATGGTGGATTTCAAAACATTCCGGTCAAAATCGGTTTCCGTCAACTCCAAAATTGATTCCATATTGGTCATTCCTTCTACCAATGGGTTAAAAATTAAAAAATTCTGACATAAACAAAATAAAGGGAACTTCTAAAAACTTATTTCTTCACAGACTAAAATCGACCAAAATCGACCAAAATCGATTTTAGTCGATTTCGGTCGATCAAAAAATGAGTTTTTAGAAGTTGCCTAAACACTAAGTCGAAAGGCGTGAATGGGTAAAAACCCGCAACTTCAACCTTCAGGATTACGATTGTATTAGTTTTATCTGGTTTGACAAGATGTTAAAAACATTTTAAGAGTGAGAAGAACGTATTCTCGTTAAAATCTGTAGTGAGACGGAGAAAATAAGTAAAAAAATCAAAATATTCTAAATAAAATTTTGTCTTTTCCGATTTTGTAGTCTATTTTATTCATAAAGCATTTCAATTGATTAATATTAAATCAAAGGAAACTTCTAAAAACTTCGACTGAAATTGACCAAAATTGATTTTAGTCGAATTGAGTCGATTTTGGTCGAGCAAAAAACAAGTTTTTAGAAGTTGCCTAAAATTAAATGATTTGCTCAAACATTACCATTGAAGTCGGAAATATTTGGTCGAAACCAAATGTTCTAGCGATTGTGTGTAATCGTGCGACGGGTTTCCGACGTCAGCAGTTTCCACCTTTTTTGAAGGAGAAAATTACAGATGAAAAAGTTATTGGCTCTTGCAATCGTTGTTTCGTTGGGGTTTGTTATGAACAACGTGAGTATTGCTGCGCAGGAAGCGGTTGCAACGTTCGCGGCAACAAGCGAAACCAGTGTTCAGGAAGAATCCGGAGTGGCGGCAACAAACGTTGTTGAAGGAGTACAAGCGGATTGTATTCCGGTTCCGCGTCCATGTCCATTCCGTCCGTTTGTTCGTCGTGCCTGCACGCCGTGTGTTGCTAATCCGTGCAATCCGTGCAATCCTTGTCCGCCGCAACCTCCGGTTTGTGCGCTGGCGCCGCGTAAACTGTGTGGTGCGCCGATTCAACCGCCATGTCAGGCTGAACCGTTTGTGGGTCAGTATGCCGATCCGTGTGGTTACGGTTATTCCGGATATCGCCCCTCGCCCATTCGGAATTTCTTTGCACGCCTGTTCTCAAGATTACACGACCACGATTCCTATTATGGATACGGATATGGATGTCCTGAATTTGGTTACGGCGTTGAATACCCGCATCCTTGCCCGTGTGAACACAACCACAATGAAACACAACCATAATTAATTGGATTGGTTCTTAATTTGATGATCTCTCAATGTTGACCGGTATTTCAAATAGTTTTTGAAATACCGGTTTTTTTGTATCCTGACGATGCTTGAAAATAACTTATTACTCAAGGGAACTCTAAAAACTTCGACAGAAATCGATTTTAGTCGAATTGGGTCGATTTCAGTCGATCAAAAAACAAGTTTTTAGAAGTTCCCAAACAGCCAAGAACTGCTTACAGTTGAAACCTGTAACCGACGCCCCGCACTGTTTCAATCAAATTCCGCGCGGAACCGAGTTTACTGCGAAGCGATGTTAAATGGACGTCAATGGTTCGGTCAGTAACAATAGAGTCATTACCAATGGCTTCATCAATCAATTGATTACGGGTCAACACACGTCCCTTCGACGCAATCAACGCCAGAAGTAAACGGTATTCTGTACTGGTTAATGCAACAAGTTTGTCTTCAATGAAAACGCGATAACGTTTTATATCAATTCGGATGGATCCGATAACAATAAAATCTTCCGAATCATCTTTTTTTTTCTCGATATTGGGTTTATTTTCTTCGTGATTTGGTTTGGAACGTCGGAGTAGCGCGTTGACTCTTGCCATAAGAACCGACATATTGAACGGTTTACTCAAATAATCATCGGCGCCGCGTTCGAGACCGACCACCACATCATTTTCTTCGCCGAGCGCGCTGACAATCAAAATGGGTATTTTGGCGAGATTTTGATTATTTCGGATTCGTTTTAAAACTTCCAGACCGCTGATTCCGGGAAGCATCAAATCAAGAAGAATCAGATCGGGTTTGTGTTCCTCTAACTGTTGGAGGGCAAGTTCGCCTGATTCCGCTGTAAAAACAGCGAATCCCCGACTTTCCAAACGAAGACGAACCATCGAAAGAATATCTTTTTCGTCTTCAATAACAAGAATATGTTCTTTAGACATTCCTAAAACTAAAAAATGATCACCATTCAAATAATATACAAAATATAAAATATAGGAATTGACAAGGGTTATTACGGACGGTTGCCTATTTATTTTCGGTAATCCGGCGCGAATGGTTTTAAAACATGGATAAATTAAAACCGCCTGATTCAATAACCAAATTCCGGTTCCTATTTTATCATCTTTTCAATATCAGATATAGAGTCAACCACATTGAGAGAGATAAAAAAATTCCTTAAATAAGGTAGGCGACACTATCAGGTAGGCGACGTTTCGCCGAAACATCGCTTACCTCTTGTCCCAACAGTCCTTATTGTCCCATTTGTCCCTAACATTTTTTCCGTGAAGGGACATTAGGGACGAATGGGACACGAATGGGACATGATGGGACAACATTTTCCATCATCAACGCTAAAGGCAACGCAACCTTTCAGCGAAAGGTTGCCTATCTGATAAGATTGCCTACCTCTACCTAAAAAAGGTGAAACGATCTGGCATTTTTAGCAGTTCCCTATTTTTATTTTCCGGTTGAAAGCGTTGCGCTGGTCATCACCACACTGGGAATTTTTCCGAAAAGTTGTTCGCGGAGAATCGGTCCAATATCAATTGGGACGGCATTAATTGAAATTCGGGGTTTTCCGCGACCGGAATGAGTTGATTCAAGCCAATACACGGATTCTTCCTCCAAACCTTGAATCACCCAAACGTTAATATTACTTCCGAGCGTTGCCATACGTTCCCGCGCCGCGCGTAACTCTTGGCGTTCATCGGGATTCTTAATCCGTTCCAGTAAATCCCGAAGACGTTCATTTAATTTTCGTATCGAACCGGATATTCCATTGTTGACAATCCGCGCCTCCCGAACACGTCCATTGCCGCCCGGATGTTGATACAACCAAGATTCCAAGTCCTGAAAAAAGTTATCCGCCGAATAATAACATTCGTCCACCGCTTGTTGCGCCGCATCAATCAATGGTTTCGGAATGTTTTCGTAAAGATACTGCCCCGTCAATAATCCTTTTTGAGTTCGGGGATTGTAAAGCCGATTGAGATTGTACTCAATTTGTCCCTGTGTTACCGACAGTCCAAGATGATCCGCCGCAACCTGTTCCATCGTATGCGCTTCGTCAAAAACAAGGAGATGATACAACGGTAAAATACTTCCGCCCTGCATCCGAACCGCTAAATCACTAAATAATAACGCATGATTCACTACCAAAATCTGAGCATTCGCAATCCGGCGACGTGCCTGAGCGTAAAAACATTTGCCAAAATGTGAACATTTTTTACCAAGACAATTGCCCATCTCGCAACAAATTTCATTCCAAATGTCCCAGTCTGGTTCAGGGCTCAAACCCGATTTTGAACCGTCGTCGGTTTCCTTACTCCAATCGAGAAGCCGTTGAAGTTCCCGCAGTCGTCGTTCTTCAAAAAGAACTCCTTGCTTTTGTTGCGCCGTATGTAATCGCCGCAAACAAAGATAATTACTACGACCTTTCACCAGAACCGCCGTAAACTCAAACGGTAACACCGAACGTAAAAACGGAATATCCTTTTCAATAATCTGTTCCTGAAGGCTAATAGTATGCGTCGAAACAACCGCACGCGGAATAAAGGTTGGTTCGTTGGAGGTTGGGGTTGCGGCAATCTGTTGCAATTCCCGACTCGGATCAACACGATTCGGATCAATCGAATCAAAACGATTCGCTTCAAAACTATGCGGCGACGCTTCACCATAAAACGGATCATCATCGTCTGTACCGTCTGCTTCCAAATGATTATTAGAATTAGAATTATTAGAACTTGAATGATTGAAATTCGGAGGATCCGATTTTGGATGTTCAAAAGTTGTTTCGGCGTTGTTCTGGGAACCAGCCGTTTGGAGAATTGCCGGAATCAAATAGGCAAAACTTTTACCAACTCCGGTTCCCGCCTCAACCGCAAGATGTCGTCTTTCAATAAAGGCATGATTGACCGCTTCCGCCATATCAAGTTGTTCCTGACGCAGTTCATAACGTTCAAGCCGTCGGGCAATCGAACCATTCAATCCAAGAATATCGTGAGGCGTCAGCACATTAATTATTGTCCCTTAGCCCCAATTTTAGGGATATGAAGGACTTTAGGGACAATTGGGACAAATAATTTCGGTGATTAAAAACGAATTTTTAGGGTCGGCAATGTTTCGCCGAAACATCGCATCGGCTATCGCCGACGCAACCGTGGGTGACAACCTTTCGGCGAAAGATTGCCCGCCTTTTGCAGATTTGACGTAAGTCTTTGTTCTATAAAGCCTTACAGAAACACATAAGCGGCTGTTCACTGCCGGGTTCACTCCTCAAAATAGCGTTGTTCACCAGGTATAGGAATTGATGTTAAAGTGTTGAGTATAAATAGGTTATGAATTATTTCAACATAAAATTGTATCGGGAATCTTGTTTTGAGGTGTTTATGAATTTCGTTATAATATCGGTATTTTAGATATTAGCAACAGATGATTTTGATGTACTACAGGGGTCTTAAACCAGACATCATTATCATCTTTGAAATCGGAAAGAATTTATCATAGTGTAAAATATCGATGCTTTCAAGAGAGATTGTGGTGATTGACCATTTTGATAGACAACGGCATACCCTTTTGATTGACAAAGGGCTGGAACGCAATTAGTTTTTTGGGGCATGATTCTTCTCCTTTGAAAAGCGCGATTTTCTTTGGTTTCCTGAACCACACTACAAAACTTTCTGTTGTTGCAACCTATTGTTTTGTAAGGACTTAAAATCACCACGCCCGACAGGACTTGAACCTGTAACCTACGGATTAGAAATCCGTTGCTCTATCCAATTGAGCTACGAGCGCAAAATCAGAATTTAAATAAATCAAAATATAAAATTAAATGTG
>JAIRLW010000073.1 GCA_031259095.1 Planctomycetaceae bacterium
CGTGATTATTTATGGAACGCCGAAAAATTTGTTCGGACCGCATCATGCCGGAGCGATGCGCGGGCAAGCGTGGCCCAACGCTTTTCACCGTGCTCCCGAACACCAACCAAGCGGCGCAAGTTACGACACTATCGGTTACGGATTATTTGAACCCTTCACACTGGTTTTGTTCGGTAAATTCGATGAAGTCGGTGAATTCGGATTCTGAAGTGAACAGATATACTCCGTGCATTCACGTTTTATGACTTTGTTTAAAAATCTTCGTTATCGTTCGGAACAACTTTGCCGTATTCGTCATTTTTTTGGCGAACGGCATTTTGTCGAAGTTCAAACGCCGGCGCTTTCGGCGGATACCATTGTCGATCTGCACGTTGAACCGATTGCTGTTACGGATTCATCCTTTCCGGTAACATTGCATCGTGATCAAACGTATTATCTTCGGACGTCGCCGGAATTTGCGATGAAACGTCTTCTTAGCGCCGGAATGGACGCGATTTATGAAATCGGTTCGGTGTTTCGAAAAGGCGATAGGGGACCGTTTCACAATGTCGAGTTTACCATGCTTGAATGGTATCGGGTTGGCGATGATTATCGTACAGGTATGAAACTTTTAGCCGAACTGATTCAATTTATTGATGAAACGTTACCGGAAATTGTTTATTGTTCTTTTCAGGATATTTTTCAGCAATACACCGGAGTGAATCCGCATCGAGCAACCGTGATCGAATGCCGCAACGTTGCGGAACAGAACAATATTTCCTATCCCGATTCGCTAACAGAAACAGAAGACTGGATTGATTTATTATTTTCAGAACTTGTTCAGCCGAATCTTCAATCGGTTATCGTGTACGATTTTCCGGCGTTACAATCCCAGTTGGCGCAAACACGAATGATTTCCGATTTATCGGGAACGATTACCGTGAGCGAGCGGTATGAACTATTTTTGCACGGAATTGAAATCGCCAACGGTTATCACGAATTACTGGACGCTTCTGAACTGCGAAATCGTTTTTGTAATAATTTGAAACGACGTATGACGGCAAACCGTTCGGCATTACCGGTGGAAAGTCGGTTATTGACGGCAATGGAATCAGGATTTCCGGCGTCGTGTGGTACGGCTCTGGGAATCGACCGTTTGCTCATGGTATTGCTTAAAACCAATTCCATTGACGACGTTATTCCTTTTCCGATTGAAATTTGTTAAAGGCTATCGTCGTTCACTGTTATTTCGCGGCGATGAAAATTGGAAACGACGCGCAATATTGTGTTCGATCAATTGCTCAATGGCTTCGTCCCAACTTGGAATATTTTTATGAAGTTGAATCATGTCCATTTCTTCTTCTGTGGTTGGTTTGGGTTCGAAGGCGTTGGTTGTTGGTTCGTCAGACGGAGTTCGATATTCCCTGTTTGAACTATATTCCTTGCTTGAACTATTGTTTTCCAAATTTCTTCCGCGCCGATGTTTATGAGGAAATCGTTCAACCGGTTTCGATTCCTCCTCAATATCCCATGTCGCTCCGACATTCTCAGAATGAGAAGCAGCCCCAAAACGGTTTTCATCCGTATTGTTTTTTGCGCTAAATTGTTCCTGTTTCGTTTCACGCGGTTCAAAACGCGTGCCGCGGCGTCCACGTTCCCGCACCAATTCACGCGGTTTTTCCTCAACTCGGTCAACATGTTCCTCGTTGACCGTAAAAGATTCTTCTTCTCGATCAAAACGACGTGAAAAGGTTGCGGTTTGATTTTCTGAATGATTATCGATATTACCGTAATATTTTCCGCGTTGTTTTGGCGGATCGATGGAATATTGACTTTTGGGAGTTGTTTCGTTGGGCGTTGTCCATTCTGCTTTCTCTTCTTCACTGAAAATCGAGCGTAATCGTTTTTCCGCATCGTTATCGTATTGCTCCGACTCCATGAGATTTTTCAACGCGGCGGACTCTTCGGATTCCGGCATGGGTTCATCGAACATGGACGGCAAACTTTTTCTGGATTGCCTTTTATCGTGATACTTTCCGCGTTTGTTGAAATCGCGGCTAGCACGAACAGATTGTTCTGTATTTTTTTCTGTTTGTTCTATCGTTTTTTCAGTTTCGTCATCAGCGATTTCGGCAACTTCCAACCAATCCGATAAATATAAATCCTCCGACTCCTCTTGATTCAATAAGGATGGAGAAACAGTCAACGCTCCAATCTGAGACGCAACTTTTGACCAAGGGTCTAAGATATCGACAATTGCTTGTGTATGTTCTTCGGTACAGATTATTTTTTCGGGAGATCCTTCGACGTCCGAAAACACCTTTTCCGTATCGAAACGGTCTGATGTTTTTTCATTTTGGACAGGGGTACGTTCTTTCTGTTCCGTTTCATTTCGTGACGCATAATCAGAAACGGTTGAAATTTTCTCCAATTTGTTTGATGTGAACGTTTTCCCGCTTAACGAGGGAGATTTAACGCTTTCGACAACTGCTTCCAATGATTCTTTTGCGACGGTTCCGAACAGATTAATTTTGGGAAATCGTTCAAAGAATCTTTTTTTTCCGTCGGTTTTTTTCGCGGGCGGCGGAACTTCTTCGGCGACATTTTCCAGAAGTCCTTTACCGAAAGCATCCGGCTCAGGACAAAAAGCGGTTTCCTTAACAATCTCGGACGAATTGTTCATTTCAGTCAATGGCGGTGATTGATCTTGATCTGGAACGGATATTTCTATTTCCGAAATTTCCGTTGAATCTGTAGTTGTTTGAGAATCCGGCGTGTTGGAACTATCAATTCCAAGTTGTGATACCAGATCTGACCAATGATTTTCAGAATAAACTTTTTTTCTCATCATAATAATTTTAGTTAAATAATATTTAGGAAACCTCTAAAAATTCCTATTTTTGCCCAAACACAAATTTCTTTTAAAGGATTATCTTTTAAAAAATGATTTGTCCCATTAGGCTACGTCTCTAATGTCCTCACGACCATTTGGGGATTCTGTAATATAACAGAATTTTTTTCCAAAGAAAGGTATTGTGATGAAATTACTTGATTATTTCGGAATTTGGAGATAGTCGGCTGTCAATCTCAGGCAGGCGACCTTTCGCCAAAGGGTTTTCACCCATGGTCGCGTCGGCGATAGCCGGCTTGACTGTACTTCGACTGAAATCGACCAAAATTGATTTTAGTCGAATTGGGTCGATTTTGGTCAATCAAAAAACAAGTTTTTAGAAGTTGCCTGAATAATTACAAAAATTTTTTACTTTCCTGCAACAGTTGGTTCACCACATTTTCTATGGTTATTCCGTCGGAGACAATGCGTATGGCATTGGTTGGTTCTTTCAACGGTCCGACAGAGCGAGAAGTGTCGCGCTGATCGCGTTCCGTGATTTGGCGGAAGATTTCGTTAAAATTCCCTTGTTTTCCGCGTTGCTGCAATTCGCCGAGCCGACGTTTTGTTCGTTCTTCTGCGGTTGCGGTCAGGAAAAATTTTAACGGAGCATCGGGAAAAACCGCTGTTCCCTGATCACGTCCTTCCGTAACAAGTCCTTTACCGTGTTGGAGCAGTTGTTCGGCAATGGAACGTTGCAACGCAACCATGATCTGACGAATTACCGGATTATCAGCCGCAAAGCGTGTTTTTTCGGTAACTTCCGGCGAACGAACCAATTCCGTAATATTTTCTCCATCAAGGAAGGTTTTCCCATCGGCAACAGTAATCGACGCTTTTTCCGCTAAATTTTCGAGTTGTTTGGCGATATTCCAATCGACCTTCCGGCGTAACCCTAACAGGGCAATTGCTCTGTACATGGAGCCGGTGTCGAGATATTCAAATGTTTTGTCGGATTGTTCCGAAAGTTTTTGCGCCAAAAGTCGTGCCGCAGCGCTTTTTCCTGCTCCAGCCGGTCCGTCAATCGTGATAATCATCAGGTCGCTTCCTTCGCCGCATGAATATCACTGATGGAACGTCCGAGTTTTCGTTGAGCGGAAGTTGCAGACGAACCGTTGGAAATCCGGCGTTGTGATGAGTGAACGCGGGAGTTATCCTGAAGAAAACTCAGAATTTTATCCTTAGACGATTCTTCGTCGTGAGGCATACCCATTGTCTCAACCGCGTCGGAAACTCCAAGAAGAACCGAACGCTTAACTCCATCACGAACCCATTCGAAAAAATTAAAATTCATAGAAGAATCCTTTCTTGCCTAGAATGTATTGAATTATTGGCAACTGATCGCGGATACCATCCCCGCGATTGTGCCTTAACGTCGCGGAATCATAACGCTTTTCAACATTGTCGTCAAGAGGAAATTTTTTCCTAGGGTGTGTTGACTCTAATTTCTCAAAAAAACACTGATATTCGTGTCAACACACCATCATTTTTATTTTTACCGCGAAAATCACGAATGTTCACGAAAAGATTTGGAACAATCGTTTTCGTGAACATTCGTGTATTTCGTAGTTCCAATTCATTTTGGAAATTCCTGATTGTTTCCTATTTTGGGGTAGGCGATGTTTCGCCGAAATGCCGCGTTGCCTTTCGCAGTTGATCATGGAAAATGTTGTCCCATCATGTCCCATTCGTCTCCAATGTCCCTTCATTGAATAAATGTTAGGGACAAATGGGACAAATGGGACAATAAGGACTGTTAAGACAAAAGATAGACCACCCTTTGGCAAAAGGCCGCCTATCTTCGGTTATCCGCTTAGGATTGCCCAGCCAAAGAATGTTACCATGAAACAGTGTCAAGGTCAGGGTTGACAAATTCGTTTCAAGATAAATCTAACCTGCCCTGACAAGAGCCTGCATAACCCGGTCGGTAATTGTTTTGATAATCAATTCCTGATCAACATCGTTACAGTTTTGCGGCGTACGCGAACACGCCGAACTGTTCGGAGTTTCCTCGCCGCGGCGGAATGTCGGCGGTTGGAAAGCGCGGTGACCAACTCCGGTTTCCTTCCAACTGTCACGGAAAACATCGTTGGCGCAGAGTTCACAATTGGCAAGTTCCGCACGCGGATCTTTGAATCCCCATTTTTGTTTCAGTGTCAATAACTCTTCGGCTTCGTTTTTCGTAAAATATTCCACCTTGCCAAGACTGCGGGCAATAAGCAGAATACGACAATAAGCGTCGAGCATTTCCGTTAGAAAATACGCCCGTTCAATCGTCGGTCCCATACTCACCGTTCCATGATTCGCTTGTACGATAATATCGCTCTTGTCAATAAACGGCAAAATCGCATCAGCAAACGCCTGACCGCCGGGAATCGTGTATTTCGCAATCGGAACATCGCCCATGTTAATATCGACCTCCGGCAAAATACATTGCGGAATCGCTTCACGGGCAATACCAAACGCTGTCGCATGAGGCGGATGACAATGAACAACCGATTTAACATCGTTACGGTGTTTCATTATCGTAATATGTTGCCGTATTTCACTGGTCATTTTGCGATGACCGGAAATCTGATTGGCATTCATATCGACAACGCAAAGATCATCCGGTTTCATAAAACCTTTACTAATTCCGGTGGGAGTGCAGACAACACGGTTCTCGTCCATTCGGAACGAAATATTACCGTCATTCGCCGCCGCAAATCCGCGATTATAAATGCGACGGCCAATATCACAAATCTCTTCCTTGATCTGATGCAGGTTGGTCATTTCGTTTTATTAACTCCTTTGTGAAAAACGACAATTGCTCATTCTAAACATCCTGTTTTTAATCGACCAGACTCGACTGAAATCGAGTAAAATGAAATTGCGTAAAATGCTCCTTTGAATTGAATAACCGTTAAACTTCGGCTAAATGGGTAATTCAATCTGATCTAAAATAGCGGCGTTATAAGCATCAATTGGTTTCGGGTTTGGAAAAAACGGCGCCGACGCTTCTGCTCCTTCGCTAAACGCAATCCGTTGTCCTTCGCCAACCGAAAGATGGTCATAAACAATCAGTTCTTCCGCATTGGGTTCATTTTCCGTTCGTAAATCATTTTCCGTCATCGGCACAACCATTTTCCACCGGAACCCTTTAATAGACTCATGACAACGTGAAAGCGTTAATTGTCCGATTACTTTACCGATTCGCATTGAGACCTAACAATTTAATTTAATACTTATGAAATAGGACGCGATTGATTTACTAAATTGATTTACTAATCCGTTTTTAGTATCGACCATAACTTCCTAATCTCTCTAATTTGTTTTAGTTTCGCCAAAAAGTTCCCCCAGTTTACGCAATAGGGCGTCTCTATAAACTCTATAAATAATATTGGGAACCGCTCAATATACCCTTTTCCCAAAACAAACCATTCGATTTTAATCGATTTAAGCCGACGGAAATCGAAATAAAATGAATGTAATAGATCAGCGGAATTATTGTTAGGGAAGTTCCGAAAACGCCGTTATGGTTTGAGAAATCATTTTATCGTCTTCTATGACCGAGTTTTAATCTTCTACAACCGGCATTTCGTCTTGTAATATATCAGTGGAATTTTCCAAAACGTCTTTTAACAGTTTCCGCAAACCTCATTTTCAACCTAATTTTCT
>JAIRLW010000645.1 GCA_031259095.1 Planctomycetaceae bacterium
TAGTTAATTTATTTACAATAACCTATAAACCTATTAAGGAGATAAAAAAATGAAATCGGCAAATTATCGAACAAAAATAAAAGTGCGGAATTTTCCAACATTCTCCGCTCTCCGCTCTCCGCTTTCCGCTACTTACCGTGCGTTTACGTTGATTGAGCTATTGGTGGTGATGTCGATCATGGTGTTGCTTGTGGCGATGAGTGTGCCGATGTTGAAACCGATGTTCGAATCGCAAAAAACGAAAAATGCCGCTCAAACAGTTGCCGCCGCACTCCAACGGGTTCGGTTTAAGGCAATGGAAGAACAAGCCGCATGCGGGATTCAGTTTGACCGTTTTACCGAAGGAGACGCCAACAATGTTTCTCTCCGAATGAGACTCCTCAAAAGTGGAAATGCTTATCTCAATCCGCCGGATGTCCGAGCTCGTGTTGAAAATAATGTAATAAACTTTTATGAGTACGATTCAGTATCAGGAAAATGGAACAATCCGACAACACCACAAGATATTCAAAAAATAACCGACGCTTCTTCCATTCAATTTGGACGTCAGGGACGATTCTATTCAAAAACGGATTTGACACTTGATTTGCCTTTTATTGGTTTGAACCTTCCTGAAAACAATGATGCCGATGCAATGGAGTTCAAAGTATTACAATCACCACGTGCATCATTGTCACCGCCGGTTGTGTTACCGCGAGGCACAGTTATTGATCTGGCATTTTCCAGTGCTCCATCTGTTTCCAATGAAGAACGATTTAATAACAAAGATCCAACTAAAACAAAGGGAGTTAAGATCGTTTTTACACCAGCTGGATACCTTGACAAGGAATTTTATATTGATGATACCAGGTACGAACTATACAACGGTTTAATTTATTTTTGTATTGGGGAATGGGAACGCGGGCTTGATCCGGCAGACGACGGCAAAAACAATATTGAAACAATGACGAATTTTTGGGTAACACTTAATCCGAAAACCGGACAAGTTCGTATTACAGAAATGGCTCCGGCATCCAATAATACAGATGTTCAAGGCGCACGGAAATTCGCTGCCGAACATTTTGGAATCAGCGAATAATAAAACTTTGTACAATAATTTTTGTTTATGGAGGCGATCATGACAGGTGAACGTGTTTTAATTTCGTTTGACTATGCTTTAAAGCGTATGTTGCGTAACAAATCGAATTATGATGTGTTGGAGGGATTTTTGAGCGAATTGCTTATGACCGACATTTCTGTTAAGAATCTTGGTGAAAGCGAGGGCAATAAGGAACATGTAACAGATAAATCCAACCGCGTGGACATTCTTGTCGAAGACAGTGTTGGTGAACTGATGCTGATTGAGTTACAGTTTAACATTGAATTGGATTATTTGCACCGTATGTTGTACGGCACGAGCAAGGCGATCACGGAGCGTATGTTTCATGGAATGGAATACGCGGAAGTGAAAAAGATTTATTCGATCAATATTGTGTATTTCAATTTGGGCAAGGGCGAAGATTATGTTTATCACGGCAAAACCCATTTCACGGGTTTACACACAAAGGATGAACTCCGTCTTTCCGACCAACAACGTGAAGTATTCGGGAAAGAAACGGCTGGGGACATTTATCCCGAATATTACATTTTGAAGGTTAATAATTTTGACGATAATACCAAAGACCATCTTGATGAGTGGATTTATTTTTTTAAACACAATACGGTGAAGGAAGAATTTCAAGCCAAAGGTTTAGACAAGGCGCGTGAAGTTCTTGACCGCGACAAACTCACTCCAGAGGAACGAAAAGCCTACGACGCTGAACGATGGGAACGTAGTCACCGTGTGAGTGAGATTGCTTCCGCGAAAGCAGAAGGAAGAGAAGAAGGAAAAAAAGAAGGAAGAGAAGAACGTGAAAAACTCACGCAAGAACTTGAAAAAGAACGTAAAGAACGCGAAGAACGTGAAAAAGAACTTCTTGCGGAAATTGCCCGGTTAAAGCAAAATAAGCAACAATAATTAATAATTCAGAAAACAGCAGCCGAATGACTGCCGAAACAATAAATATTACCTAAACCCTAATTAAGTTATGAATTTTTTAAGGAGACAATCACATGTACAATAATAACGTTCAAATATTCTCTACTATCCGCTATCCGCTATCCGCTATCCACTCCCCGAAGGGGATGTCGTTGATGGAGGTGTTGGCGTCGATGTTTGTGATTTGCATTGGTTTGCTGGGAGTTCTGGCGGTCATTCCCTACGGAGCCTACCAAACCGCAAAAGCAAAAAATGCCGAAAATACCGCTTGGCTCCTCGACGCCGCCGTAAAAGATTTGCAAGCAATGGAATTGGCAAAACCCGAAAATTGGATTGTGCAACATAATTCAACTTGGCTTACAAGAGAAGATAGTACATCTACTACGCACAATATTTTTCTCAACCATGCAGACAACGACGATGATAAAATATTGAATTGTTCCCGATTTCTTATGATTGATCCATTTAGTGATACTCTCAACAGACTTCCACTCAACAATCATATTTTTCAAATTGGTACGAATTTTACGAATCCGCAATCGGTTCCACTACTTTTTCGTGAACGAATGACGGGACAAGACGATTTGGTTTACACAACCCATCCTGATAAACGTACCGATTTTTCAGGACAAAGTAACAAAATTCTTAGCAGCGGACAATATACATGGTTTTTTATGTTTCGACCCCAAATTAGTGGTTCAGTTACTAATACAACTTCAGTTTATTGGACTTCCGTTAACGATCCTTTGAATGGTAAGGTTGACAGTGATACTGATATTGATATTCTCGGTTGTTACAATCGTGTGCCGGGGTCAGATAAAGAGAAATTTATTCCATTCGTTTTTGAGGCATCGTATTACAATAACAGTATTTCAGTTAATATACCACCTGATGATTATGATTGGAAAGAGACGAAATATGTCTTTTTATCGTGGAAACTTGGTACGGCACCGAATATTTATACGGAAGGTGGATGGTACAAAGTCATTAACGTATCCGGTCTCACTGTTTTTCTACAACTTCATCAAGGAGGAACACTTTATACAGCAGGAACAGGAACCGATCTTCTAATGTTGATAATTCCCGGCGTGATGTATCACAAACAAATTAGCGCAACGATTAAATAGTGTCATGGCAACAATAATT
>JAIRLW010000097.1 GCA_031259095.1 Planctomycetaceae bacterium
CTTGTTGTTGCCGATATTACCGCAACAGTTCGAGCCATTTGGACAGACCCTGAAATGATTGGACTTGGTAATCTTTCAACCAATGAACCGCATAAAACAAAATTGTACGTTATGTCGGCCGGACTTCCCGACGCCAAAGTTACATCTGTACAATGTGACGCTTCTTGGCTTACATTAACATCAAAACCTGTCGAAACATCAAAAGAACTTAAATCACAAAGTATTCAAGCCATTGATTACTACGAAACCGAATGGACAGGCAAAGACGCCGAACCTGGAAATCTCGCAACAAAAATTATCTTTCACGTTCAAAACGGCAACGAAGATAAAATTCTTGAAGTTCCGGTTAGCGGTTATCTTTCCGGCGATGTCGAAATTGTTCCTGCTCAAATCGTTTTTGGGCGTGTTGCCAAAGATGAAGTTGTTCGGACATGTATATTAACGTTCAAAAAAGACAACATTGACGTTACCGCAATCAAATGTACTGCCGATCACGATTTTATAAAAATTGATTTTACGAAACAGAAAGATACTTTTGTATTAACAACCCGAATCACACTGTCGCCGGAAACAAAAAATCAATTGATTGAAGGAAAAATCACCGGCGTTGATCAATCCGGTAAAACAATTTTCAGCGTTCCTTATATTGCATTTTTCAACACGTCTTTGTAACAGTTTTAAGAAAAAGAATGGAAAAAACAAATGATTCAGTACGAAAAATTAGTGGCGTCTATTTTTTTGTTATCATTTTACTTTTTGTTCATTCCTTGTTGCTTGGTTATGCGGCAACCCGACATTCTCCAACCGCATTAGAGGGACCGCTTCTTGCTGCCGGAGTGAGTCATTGGGAACTCGGACGTTATGAACTTTACCGTGTTAATCCGCCGCTTGTCCGAATGGTTGCCGCAATTCCGGTAATGCTTGTCGGTTGCGAAACAAATTGGACAAAATTTGTCGATGGTCCCCGAACACGACCGGAATATGCTATCGGTAGTCAGTTTATCGAAATCAACGGTGAACATTCTTTTTGGTTGATGACATTAGCGCGTTGGGTCTGTATTCCGTTTAGTTTAATTGGCGGTCTCTACTGTTTTTTCTGGTCTCGTGAACTTTATCGTTCTGATATTGCCGGTTTGATTGCCGTAATACTTTGGTGTTTTGATCCGCTTATTCTCGGCAACGGCGAACTGATTACAAATGATGTTACTGCGGCGTCATTCGGTCTTGTTGCCTGTTACTATTTTGGGCGTTGGCTTAAATCACCATCTTGGACAAATTGTATCATTGCCGGTTTTGCCTTTGCTTTTGCGATTCTTGCAAAAACAACATGGTTGTTTCTTTTCGGACTTTACCCAATCATGACAATTCTATGGTTTGGAATAAAATCTTGGCGCGGTGAATTTATCACAAAACATTTTGTTATTATTGGAACGCAAATTTTCCTGATGTTTTTTATTGTTTTATGGATTATCAATGCGTTTTATGGTTTTGACGGTTCTTTTGAAAAATACGGCAGTTACTCGTTTGTTAGTAAAAAATGTTCAATAATTGATAATAAAAATCCTCATATCTCATTTTTACCGGTTCCGTTACCGCGACAATTTTTGATTGGTCTTGATACACAAATTAGTGATTTTGAACATTTCGGGCAAATGTCGTATTTAGCCGGACAATGGCGTAATCGCGGTTGGCGGTATTATTATGTTTACGGGTTGTTGGTCAAAGAAACGCACGGGATGCAGATATTATTGTTACTTTCAATCATATCAATATTTTGTTGGAAAAAAGCCTGTTTGTCTCTTGATGAAATCATTTTAATATTACCGGCATTATCTGTTCTGTTTATTGTCAGTTCACAAGTTGCGTTTAACACTCATTTCCGTTATATTGTTCCAATGATGGGATTTATATTTATTTTCATTGGACGAATTACTTTTTTTATGGAACAAAAAACAATATGGAACATTATTGTTGCTTTTTTAATATTTTTATCAACATTCAGCAGTCTTTTGAATTATCCTCATTCGCTAGCGTATTTTAATGAATTATCCGGCGGTATAAAAAACGGACACAAACATCTGCTTCACAGCGCTATTGATTGGGGACAAGATTTAACGTACCTTAAAAAATGGCTTGATTCACATCCAGAGATAAAACTTAACGGTTTGACTTATCATGGCGGTTTTGAACCGTCGGCAATTGGAATTGACAGTCCGAAACCACCGCTTGACCGCAATTCTGAAATGGGAGCAACCAAAACAAATTTAATGGAAATTGGACCGTTACCCGGTTGGTACGCATTGAGTACCAATTTACTTTACAACTACAATAAAGAATGTGAATACTTTCAAAAATTTAAGCCGGTTCATATCGCCGGAGTTACGATATTCATATTCCACATTACTCCTGAAGATGCCAACCGAATTAGAAAAGAACTCGGATTACCTATTTTCTAACATGATAGTCCTTTAATCAAAATTCAATGTAGAACATAGATTTATACCGTTTTCCTTTTAAAAACCTGTTTTATGTTTTCGTTTATCCCCTATTCCTTTTGAAAATCGTTTTTTTTGAAGAGATGAAAGTTATCGGTGACGAGTGTGCGCAAGTTCTCCGTCTATTTTTTTTGACAACGAAAAAAGCTTCGGCATGATTCTTGAAAGTCGGAAAACTTTTCGATATATACCGTTTTCCTTTTAAAAACCTGTTTTATCTTTTCGTTTAACTCCGCAATTTAAGGTGTTTTTACATTTCAAAAACTGGTTTTTAAAGTGAAAACGGTATAGCTCTTGTAGATTTTCACAGAATTAGTTTTATTTATCATTACAGACGATGTTTTTTATTATAGTTTCAATAATTATATTTTTTGTAGGACACTTATTGAATGTGTTACGTTGGGAGTTGTTTGTACAAATTTATGAACAACTTGTGCGGCATCGTTTGCTTACTTCGCTTTCAATCGGTTATCTGGTCAATCATATTGTTCCAATGCGAATTGATGAACTTGTTAGTGTCGTTATTGCATCCACACAATCAAAATATAAAGTTTTCCCCATTGCGGCGCAGCCGCAACCAAAGGTAGGCGATTTTTTCTCCTGAAGATTACCTAACCTACAGGTTGCGCCAGTTGAGATTATTCGATACCAAAAAATCTGCCCTCACTGCGGCGTATTGATTCAATAACAGAATATTCAGGAAGGGTATATCGATTGGAATCAATGAATACTCAACCGGCGCGACCCTTCAGCGAAGGGATCGCCTACCTTAATATTTACCTGCCAGCGATTAACTCCTAAATTCCAAAATAATCAGGAATTTTAGTCTGAATAATTCATTATCGTTCCGGTTTAGGTAATTCACGACCTTTACGGCGTTTTTTGTTACTTGATTTTCTTTTGAAATCAATCAGTTTTGAGTTTTTGCCGATATGTTTTTTCATTTCTTCAATCCGGTCACGAATCACGGCGGCACGTTCAAATTCAAGATGATCCGCCGCTTCAAGCATCTCTTTTTCCAACTCGTTAATCAATTCCTGCGTAATAAATAGTTCTTCGTCCTGTCCAATCGCCGCCGCTGTCGCCGTTGCGTGAGATTCGGCGGCTGCCTCAATGCCTTTGGTAATGTTTTTCTTAATGGTTTCCGGCGTAATACCATGTTCTTTATTGTACGCTTGCTGCTTTTTACGTCGGCGTTCTGTTTCATCAATTGCTTTTTGCATCGATTCCGTAACCTTATCCGCGTACAGAATAACCTTCGCGTTGACATTACTCGCACTTCGTCCAATTGTCTGAATCAACGACGTTTCACTTCGTAAAAAACCTTCCTTGTCCGCGTCAAGAATCGCCACAAGGGAAACTTCCGGCAAGTCAAGTCCTTCGCGTAACAAATTCACGCCGACAAGCACGTCGAATTGGCCGCTGCGTAAATCCCGTAATAATTCAACCCGTTCAAAAGCGTCCAACTCGCTGTGTAACCATTTGCAACGGATTTTCTGTTTTTCAAAATATGCGGCAATATCTTCGGCAAGCCGTTTGGTCAACGCTGTTACAAGAACACGTTCTCCGGCAGCGGTGCGTTCCTGAATTTGTTCCATTAAATGCGGAATTTGTTTCGACGCCGGTGCAACCTCAACAACCGGATCAAGAAGTCCCGTCGGACGAATCACCTGATCAACAAGATGGTTCTCACATTGTTCCAGTTCATACGGTCCCGGCGTCGCTGAAACAAAAACCGCTTGGTGAATCCGCTCAACCCATTCATCAAACTTTAACGGACGATTATCCAACGCACTCGGCAAACGGAATCCGTGTTCCACCAGATTTTTCTTCCGCGCCTGATCACCATGAAACATCGCCCGAATTTGCGGAATCGTAACATGTGATTCATCAACAAAAAGCAAATAATCGTCAGGGAAAAAATCAAAAAGTGTTTCAGGCGGACTGCCCGGCGGACGATCCGATAACGGCGCACTGTAATTTTCAATGCCCGGACAATAACCGATTTCCTGCATCAGTTCAAGATCATACTTCGTTCTTGCCGATAATCGTTGCGCTTCAAGCAGTTTGCCTTGTTCTTTGAAAATTTTTAACCGTTCCGATAATTCTTTTTCGATACGTTCAACAGCAGCCTGAATTCGTTCTTCCGGCATCACAAAATGCTTGGCAGGATAAACGTAAAATTCTGTTTGCCGTCGGATTGTTTCGGCAGTCAGCGGATTAATTATAGAAATTTGTTCAATTTCATCGCCCCAAAATTCAACACGCACCGCAAATTCTTCATACGAAGGCCATATTTCCACAGAATCGCCGCGAACACGGAATTGACCACGCTCAAAAGCAGTATCGTTCCGATCATATTGAATATCAATAAGTCTTGCAAGCATTTTGTTGCGCGGAACCTCGTCGCCAACACGCAACGCCACCATCATCTCTTTATAATCTTTCGGCGAACCAAGACCATAAATACATGAAACACTCGCAACAATAATCGTATCACGCCGCGTAACAAGCGAACTGGTTGCGGAAAGCCGTAAACGGTCGATTTCCTCATTGATCGAAGCGTCTTTTTCAATATAAATATCACGTTGCGGAATATACGCTTCAGGTTGATAATAATCGTAATAAGAAACAAAATAAGCAACCGCGTTGTTCGGAAAAAACGTTTTAAATTCAGAATAAAGTTGTGCGGCAAGCGTTTTGTTATGCGACATCACAAGCGTCGGCTTATTAAAATGAGCAATAACATTTGCCATCGTAAACGTTTTACCGGAACCTGTAACACCTTTAAGCGATTGCATTTTCCGACCCGATTCGATACCACGAATCAATGCGTCAATCGCCTGCGGCTGATCGCCAGACGGACGAAATGGAGATTGAAGATCAAACATAATTATTTGTAACTGTCTGTTTTATCTTTTAGTACAAAAATCACCGAGATTCTTTCGCGAACGTTCAAATGTAATGGTTTATTTTAATTTTTGTCATTATTCAGTGAACATTGTAATGTATGGGGCAAAAAATTTCAACAAACCTTATTTTTCAGAAAATACAAAAAATTAAAATAGACCATGACATTTTTTCCACGAATTTTTCGACGAATGGTATCTACTTGACACAAAACAGATTATATTTACAATGTACTATTCGGCGTCGATAAAAACTTTTTAATGTTGTAATATTTCAGTGTTTTTTGCGCTTTTCTGTTTTAACCGCAAAGGACGCAAAGATAACTGAATAATTACTTATGGCAACTTCTAAAAACTTGTTTTTTGATCGACCGAAATCGACTCAATTCAACTAAAATCGATTTTGATCGATTTCAGTCGAAGTTTTTAGAAGTTCCTTTATTTTACTATATTGCAGATATATTAAACCAATGGACTTACACTTAAAAAACAAAGTAATTATTGTAACTGGCGGAGCAACCGGTCTTGGCAAGGCGATTGTTGGTATTCTTGCGGAAGAAGGAGCGAAAGTTGCGGTAAATTACCGCAGCAGAAAAGAGACGGCTGATTCTTTGGTTGCGGAACTTCGTTTGAAACATGCGGTTGACGCTTTAGCGGTGTACGCAGATGTTTCCAAAGAAGGTGATGTACAGAAAATGTTCGATAACATCGAATCGCAACTGGGACCGATTCACGCTGTTGTGAACAATGCCGCTTATTGTGCGAATCCTGAATGTGCGGAGTTAACGCTTGATGAGTTTCGGAAATGTGTGGATATTAACCTGCAAGGGATGTTTTTAGTTTGCCGTGAAACGGTACGGCGTTTACGTGCGAAAAAGTCGGCGGGTAATATTGTTAATATTTCGTCACAGGCGGCGTTACGCGGTTCCGCCAGCGGTAAGACAGCGTATGATATGACAAAGGCGGGAATTTTGGGTTTTACCCGTTCGCTTGCAATTGAAGTCGGCAAAGACGGTATTAACGTTAATGCGGTGTTACCGGGTTTAATGTACACAGAAATTATTGCCGCTGCGATTGACGCTGATCCTGAACGGTTCAATAAACGTTCACTTCTCGGACGAATTGCCAAAACAGAGGAGATTGCTCAGGTGGTTGTTTTCCTTTGTTCTGACCGTGCCAGTTACATGACCGGAACCAGTGTCGATGTCAGCGGCGGAATGGCGTTACATTAACGGAAAGCGGATCGTTCCAATCGTAAAAAAATAGGCTTTTATACTTATTATACCGTTTTCCTTTTAAAAACCTGTTTTATGTTTTCGTTTAACTCCGCAATTTAAGATGTTTTTACAGTTCAAAAACCGGTTTTTAAAGTGAAAACGGTATACACTTTCCTAAAATAACAAACTACTTTTTGAAATATTTTTTGTTTTTTACATTAGCCCCGATAGGGGCGTCAAGATTTTTTACTGAATAGCCCACCCCAACAAGGGCAACGGAATAGTTGATAGTGGAGAGTTACGCAAGCGGAATTTTTACTATCCACTATCCACTATCCACTTTCAACTATCAACTACTATATCGCCCTTTCAGGGCAATACAATTTTTGCGTGAAAAACAGGAATCATTTGGGGACTCTTTATATCGGAAAGCAAACAGACCAAAAAAATAAAAATACTTAAAAATAAGGAGATTAAACTAC
>JAIRLW010000052.1 GCA_031259095.1 Planctomycetaceae bacterium
TGCCCTACGCTAATGCTGATTGCCCCGTTGGGGCGTTTTTAGTGAACATATTTTTAAAACGAAAACCGAAATTTAAAGTGTGAGGAGTATAGCGCAGGGCAACGCCCTACGAATTGTATTACCTTAAAATAAAGCCCTGAAAGGGCGGCATCGTAGTTGAGAGTTGATAGTGGAAAGTGGATAGTGAGTGGGGCGCAAGCGGAATTTTACCACAGGGTCAATAATTCGCTTGCGACACTATCCACTGTCAACTTTTCACTGTCAACTCTCCACTAAAAATAGGTCGCCCTTACAGGGCTTATAGGGTTTATATTTGTTACGTAGGGCGTTGCCCTACGCTAATGCTGATTGCCCCGTTGGGGCGTTTTTAGTGAACATATTTTTAAAACAAAAAACTCCCCACAAAAAAACGTAACAAAATTCTACAAAGATATTTTTTTTAGCCGTTCGATTTCATCCAGCCACAAACGGGCGTTGGCATCGCTTGGCATGCGCCAATCACCGCGCGGCGATAAATTCACCGAACCAACTTTGGGTCCATCCGGCATACAACTACGCTTAAACTGTTGACTGAAAAATCGGCGATAAAAAATTTCCATCCATTTTAAAATGACCGATGTTTCATAAATATCCTTAAAGGCATGTTGCGCTAAAAAATAGATTTTTTTGGGCGAAAAACCGTAACGTAATGTATAGAAAAGAAAGAAATCATGTAACTCGTAAGGACCAATCAAATCTTCCGTAAATTGAGTCATCGTTCCTTCAGAATCAACCGGCAGCAACTCAGGACTGACCGGTGTTTCAATAATATCGCGTAATGTTTTCCGTGTTTCTGTGTCTGTTTCCGTATTCATTTTGTTTTCTGTTATCCATTTTACCAGATGCCGAACCAATGTTTTAGGAATTCCGGCATTCACGCCGTACATTGAAATATGATCGCCGTTGTAAGTTGCCCAACCCAACGCCAGTTCCGACATGTCGCCGGTTCCCACAACTAATCCCTCCAACTGATTCGCCAAATCCATCAGAATTTGCGTCCGTTCACGCGCTTGCGTGTTTTCGTAGGTAATGTTCTGTTGCGTAACATTATGCTGAATATCTTTGAAATGTTGTTCACAAGCGGCGGTAATATCAATTTCTCTAACAGTAATTCCGAGTGTTTCCATTAAACGGCGAGCGTTTTGAAGTGTTCGGTTGGACGTGCCGAATCCGGGCATCGTTACACCGCAAATGATGTTACGCGGCAACTCCAACTGATCCGCCGTTTTAACACAAACCAGTAATGCCAATGTCGAATCCAAACCGCCGGAAACTCCTAAAATTAACGAACGCGCCGACGTATGAATTAATCGTTTCGCCAAACCAAGTAATTGTATCAAAAAAATCTCCCTGCAGCTTTCATCGTAATTATCAGTTACAGGAATAAACGGCGCAGGATTGATTGAACGGTTTAATTGACCATTTAGTTGAAAGCAATTTTCCGACAGATTCGTTGAAATCAACGTTTCTTCCGCATAATTCGTACAATTAACAGACGCTTGGCTGATAAAGGTGGTGTTCTTTTGTCGTTCGGCGTTCAATAAGTCAACGTCAATATCGCTGAGAATTAATTGTTCTTTGAGTTGGAAACGTTGTGATTCCGCTAACAATTGACCGTTTTCGTAAATATAAGCGTTACCGGTATAAACGACGTCGGTTGTCGATTCGCCAAAACCGGCGGAAGCATAAATGTAACCCGCCTGACAACGCGCCGATTGTTGACCGATAAGAGATTTAACATATTGTTGTTTCCCAATCAATTCGTTACTCGCCGACAAATTGAAAATCAACGACGCGCCGGACGTCGCGTGACCGGAACTCGGCGGAATCACCGACCAAACATCTTCACAAATCTCCACCGCAAATTTTGCGCAACCAATATTAAACAGAATATTTGTCCCAAAAAGAACTTCCCTCTCCGCATACCGAATTGTTTTCGGAGAATTTTTTGAACTGTTATGATACGATTGAAACCAACGTTTTTCGTAAAATTCCGCGTAATTCGGAAGATAAGTTTTCGGAACAATTCCTCTGACGCGACCTTCAAAACAGACGAGCGCACTATTGTACAATTTGGAGTGATGCTCAATTGGGACTCCGATAATAAAGCAAACCGGTACTTCTGCGGTTTCTTTCAGTAATGTTGCAACAATTTCTTCGGCTGCCTGAATCAGTTTTTTTTGAAAAAATAAATCGCCGCAACTATATGCGGTTACGGATAATTCGGGAAAACAAATGATTCGTACACCTTGCGCAGCAGCGTTAACAATTATTGCTTTTATCTGCTGTACGTTAAATTCGCAATCGGCGACCCGAACTTCGGGAATTGCCGCCGCAACTTTTAAAAAACCAAAATTGTTCATAAGAAATAAAAAAGGGTTGATTCTATTTAACCTAAATACAAATTTTAATTGATGATGTAAAAAATCATTCGTCTCCTTTGTCCCTTAGGGCTCTATCGTCCCTTAGACCCAAATTTCAGTAACATTAGAGACTTTAGGGACAAATTAGGGCACGAATAATTTCTGTGATTAAAAACTTTCTTTGGTATCTTGTCAACATGATTCTTTTTATGGTATGATATTCCTGTCGGTAAGGTTTTCCATTATTCCTTTTAGTATTCAGTATAATCATATTTTATCAATTATTCAATGACGATGTATCAACGCAGTTTTTCGTTATTGTCCCCTGAAAACAGTTTGCTTTTTGTGGTCGATGTTCAGGAACGCCTGATGCCGACTATTAACAAAGGCGATACGGTTATTTTCAACACGCGGCGACTTCTTGATTCGGCACGATTATTAACAATTCCCATAATTATTTCGGAACAATATCCCAAAGGATTGGGTGTTACGGTGAAGGAAATTACTCCGGCAATTCCCCAAACAACTCCAATTATTGCTAAAAAATCATTCAGCATTTGTGCGGTCGAAGAAATTCAAAAGGAATTTGAAAAATATCCGGTCTCAAAAATTGTTCTTTGCGGAGTTGAAACGCATGTCTGTATTTTACAATCGGCGTTTGATCTTTTGACAATGGGAAAAGAAGTTATTTTGGTTGTGGACGCGGTTGGCAGCCGGTTTCCGATTGATAATGAAATAGCAATTCGTCGGCTGGAATCATCCGGCGTTACGTTAATAACCGCAGAGTCGGTTCTCTTTGAATGGTGCGGTACGTCGGAACATCCGCAATTCAAAAACATCAGCCAACTCGCAAAAGAAAAAACCGGACACAGTGAACAAGGTGCAGGAATTTAAGGTAACTTCCAGCAATGATCATTTGATATTTTACAATTATCGAAACGCTATCGTCTCGTCCGCACAGAACACAAGGAAAAGAAATGGATATTCTTAACTTTGAAAGACAGCCCACATTCCGGGCGATTCTTCAAGTTCAATCGTAATCGAATATTGAACCGACGGATATTCAAATGCGGCGTCGTTTTCCAATGATTTTCGGTAAACTGTTGCAATATATTCCGCTAACGATTCTGTTGTTGTATTTTTGATCGGTAATGTCAAGGTATCGTCTTTGGGAAACGACCAACTCAACGGCGGCATTGTTACCTTCACCGAATCGTCAACCGGTTTGATTTTAATGTACGGATGATCGCGCGGCAATAACACCTTGTGCGATAACATTTCACAAATTCGTTTCAACGCTTCAAACGCAATCACAAAATCCACGACATAAGCTCGGCGATTGATCGGACCGCTCACTTCTGCTTTGAGCCGAAAATTATGTCCGTGCAATGCTTCAACCTTTTCCGGTTCTCCAAAGGTAATAAAATGGGAAGCGGAAAAATATAAAGAATCGTTTTCAAACCGAATAGAATGTTTCATAAGAAAATTCCCAATCCGCAATTCCCATGCAGTTACGGCAAATACTCTTGTATTGTTCCTGAATTGTTGTTATCATATTAATTTGAGTGTTCCGAATTATATCAATTTAATTTTTAAAGAACAATACCAATTTAAACCTGTTTAGCCGGTTGGTATGGTATTGGTATGGAAATGGAGAATGCAAGAGCCGTGTACGAAGTTGAAATGAAATTCCGTGTTGCTGACGTTAAAACATTTGAAGATCGTCTTCGGATGTTTGGCGGAATATTGGGGCAGACGGTCGAAGAAGTGGATCGGTTTTACCAACATCCGCAACGCGATTTTTCGATAACCGATGAATGTTTACGAGTTCGCCGTCGTAAGTTGCCGGATGGAACAGAGGAAAAATTTCTGACGTACAAAGGACCGAAAATGGATCAGGAAACAAAAACACGCCGTGAAATTGAAATCCGTCTTGATTCGCGGGAACCTTGGGAACTCATGTTGGAACTGCTGGGATTTCGAGAAAAGGACATGGTTCGTAAGTTTCGGCGGCGTTGTGAGTTATTGATTTTGAATCAATCGGTTGAAGTCGTTCTTGATTTTTTGCCGGAGTTGGAAAAAAGTGATGATGGCGGAACTTTTGCGGAGTTAGAAACGATTGCTTCCGAATCGGATTGGAAAGTAAAACGGGAATTGATTATGAATTTAGCAAAAGATTTTGGATTTTCCGAATCGATTCGGACAAGTTATCTTGAACTTTTGAACAAGAACCGGAATGTTGTTGTTCCCCCTTCTTGACAATATTTCATAACATGGGAAAATGGGACAACTTTGACTGAGAAATTGGGTTGTTCGCAAGTTCGGCAACTTTATTTTTGAGGGCGGTTAGCTCAGTTTGGTTAGAGCACTAGCTCGACAAGCTAGGGGTCACAGGTTCGAGTCCCGTACCGCCCAATCTATCTATTTTAACATCAATCGGTTCTTTCATGCCGTTATTGGTGTTCATTGCTTTGGCTATTCCGTCTGGTTGGTTATTGGTAAAACAGTATTGTGCGTTGTTTTGTTGTAAACCGATTTTTGCCGGAGTGTATCACGAAGTTTAGTTCTTTGGGGCGTGATCTGTTTATATGTCCCATTAATCCCTAGTCCCTTATGTCCCTAAAATCAGGCTAAGGGACGATAAGGATTAATGGGAGGTTTAATTTTGTGATTAAAAACAAATTTTTAGAAGTTCCGTTTAGAAGTTTCCTTCAGGTTTTTTATTTGGGCGCTAACGTACAGATGATACGTTTTTCGGCGCGTTTTGGCGGGGCTTCGATTTTACTGATGTCGTCCAGTTCGGCGATTAAATGTTTGAGAACTTTTTCACCTTCGTCGATATGGGCTAGTTCACGTCCTTTGAAGGAAACGGTAATCTGAACTTTGTCTTTATTGTTGAGAAATTCCCGCGCTTTATTGATTTTGACCGTAATATCATGTTCACCGGTTTTAGGACGGAGACGCACCTCTTTGAGTTTGGATTGATGCGTATGTTGTTTGGTCTGTCTTTTTTTCTGCTGATACCGGAACTTACCGTAATCCATAATTCGGCACACCGGCGGTTTACTGTCGGAAGCAACTTCGACAAGATCAAGCCCCGCCTGACGTGCCAACGCTAAGGCCTCCGATGTGTTCAAAATTCCAAGTTGTGCTCCCTCTGCGGAAATCACCCGAACTTGCGAGATGCGAATCGATTCATTGACCCGCTGTTTACCAAACTCTTTATTGTCCCGCGGACTGTCCATCCTCCTCAACGCCATAGATTCTCCTATGATAATTGTTAATGAAAAATCAATCGACTGTCGGCAACTCATCGCTTGTCCCCACAACAGTCAACCCTAATAGAATACTTGAAACTTTACAAAAAAACAAGACGGCGAAAAATTTTTGTGATTTGTGGTTTGGAATTTGTGGTTTGGGGTTTGGGGTTTGTGTCGCAAGCGGAATTTTACCGCAAGAGTTTATAATCCGCTTGCGCCACAAATCAATTTCTTTCTTGAAATAAAAAATCGGTTCCTTGATCCGGTTCAGGAATATTGGAACCGCTTGGAGTATTTTTTTTCATTTTGATTAAACGGATTGCCAATATTTTTTGTTCCGGTTCTTCGTTGCCGCGAATAAAAAAAACTCGTCCAATCCCGGAACAATTCGGCGTCGTCGGACCGATCAGAATCCATTGCCCCGGCAACAGATTTTGTGTTACGGTGAGCGAAACAAACGGTAATCGCGGTCGTCCGCTTTCGGGAATCATCATGGCGGAATGAATACGGATACGCCATTCTGTGGTTCCGTATTCTAATTCCGGTACAATGTCAAACCTAACCATTCCGTTATTCTGGTTACGTGCGCTCACACAAATCAATCCCAACGCATCTTTATAAGATTGTCCGCAAAACTGACCGTTTTCAAACCAGAAACGTGAAAATTCCGGTACCGGTTCTTCAAACGTTTTCAACGACGCACGCATATCCTGTAACAAATTCCGATATTGCCGTGTTACGGGCGGATCATGCGGTATGTCGGCAACAGAAACTTCCTGAAAATCGCTGAACATATTAACATTTCCCGCTTTGGCGTCGCCGGTAACATGAATGAGTTGCGACAACGCCGGAGTCAAGAGATCGCCCAGAACTCCGGCGCGGATCCCTTGTTCCATCAATTCACGCCGAAGCGACGGCGCAATCATTTGCTCATCGACTTCCAACCAAAGTTGCCGAACCAATTCTTGTTGCTGCGGAGTGGTTCGAATCGTAAATATTTCAATTCCGACCGAATCGGACGGAGTTTGCCCTTGTTGCAAGAGTTGATCGATATTTTTACCGGTTGGTGATTCCGGTTTGTTGATAAGTTGGCAGGCTGTCCCGAAAATCAGAATGAACGTCAACATGACCGCGCTTATTTCCAATCGATACAGAAACCGGTATGTTAATCGGTAATTTTTGCTCAAATGTTTTTTTTCTGAAAACTCCATGTCCGCTGACAATAACAAAAAATCAATGACCCAAAAACAACCATTCCGGTCAAAACGAACCATAACGTTTTTAGAAAAAACCGTCAAGACCAGTTTTTCAAGATACTAAACTTTTATTACCAGACTGTTTACTTTTTATGAACACAATGTTATATTATGCCCAAAGATGGATTTGATAATCCTTCCAAATTGTTTTTCCACAATAAAAATTTCTGACTATTTCGGAATTTTGAGGATGTCAAAAATCACGAGGTAGGTAACCTTTCGCATGAGGTAATGTAACCCTTCGCCGAAAGGTTGCACGTGTTGGGACGGTAATTGGTGTTGCCCAAACGAATGGAAATACTAATTGCCGGATTGAATCAAAGTTCCGGCGATGTTTCGGCGAAAGATCGCCTACCTGAGATTGACCGGACTGTTACCCCAGATTCCGAAATAATCAGAAAAATCTTAACACCTAAAAATTTAAGGAGTAGTGTAAGATGAACGAAAATAATATTTCTCCAACGGTCGAAAATACCGAACCAAATGAAAAAAACGAAAAAGAAGAAATACAATGGTCTTACTCTGGAAAGGCGATGAGGGCACAATGTTTTCTGTATTGGCTGATCACTTTTTTGCTCTTCGGCGGAGGATTGTGTGCGGCGTTCACCGGATGGTTGAACAACTTTTATTTCTGGGGTTGGATAGGAATTGTCGTTGTAACTGCCCTATTGTGGTTGCAGTTTTTCGCCGCCTATTTCTATCGAACATGGACGCTTCACTATAAACTCACCACTCATCGACTCTATACTTATCACGGATTGTTCACAAAAACAAGCGATTCAATGGAACTCGTTTACATCGAAGACGTCCAATTAGTTCAGACATTTTGGGATCGATTACTCAACGGCGGCGTAGGACGGATTGTGATTTTCTCTTCCGCAGACAAAACTCATCAACGATTACTTATCACCGGAATCGAAAATCCGCAATCCATCTTTGAAAAAGTGGACACCGCACGAGCCAATGTCCGCGCAAAACGCGCCATCATCTCCGGTTCATAAAATCATAAGGTAACTTCTAAAAACCTCGACTAAAATCGACCAAAATCAATTTTAGTCGAATTGGGTTAATTTCAGTTGAAGTTTTTAGAAGTTATCATAAAATAAAAATTCCATTTCGTGATAACGTTTGTTGGTTTTATTTTCATTTTTCATAATATATCAATGGAATCTTTGTCCCTTCATCTTTTCCCCATTTTCAGCGTCATTTTGCGTATTCTGCGTTAAATTTAAACACAGAATACAGAATATCGCAAAACACGCAGAAGAAAGGGAAAAACAAATGAATTGGTACTAACGTTTAATGTTAAAAAAATCCGCTGATATATTACCATTTTTCATCCTTAAATTTTTTGTTATTGTATTATGCTGGAAATTAAAAACTTAAAGAAGTCGTATCTTTTGCCGGATGGCGAAGAATTACCCATTTTGGAAATTCCGAAGTGGTCGGTTGAAGCGGGCGAACAGGTTGTTGTTGTTGGCGCGAGCGGTTGCGGAAAAACAACCTTGTTGCATATTATTGCCGGAATTTTGCGTCCCAGTTCCGGTCATGTCCTGATTGACGGCTGGGATACGCCCATCCTCACCGAAGCCGAACGCGATCAGTTTCGCGCACGGCGTATCGGTTATGTTTTTCAAACGTTCAATTTGTTGCAAGGTTTTACGGCATTAGAAAATGTCATGATCGGAATGACCTTTGCCGGAACCAGAAGCGACCGGCATCGCGCAAAAGACCTTTTGGAAAAAGTCGGACTCGGTCATCGGTTACACCATCAACCCGCTCAGCTTTCCGTTGGCGAACAACAACGTGTTTCTGTTGCCAGAGCGTTGGCCAATAAACCAAAACTTGTCCTCGCCGACGAACCCACCGCTAATGTGGACGTCGGTAATCAGCAACAAGTAATCGATATGCTGCGGAATACCTGCGAAGAAGAACAAGTCGCCCTCATTCTCGTTACCCATGCGCCGGAAGTTGCCAATCAATTCAAACGAGTTGATAAATTAGCGGAAATTAATTTGGTGGTCTTAAAACGTCAAGAACAAAAAATTGAGGAAAATTCAGAAAACAAAGAAATTTCGTAATTATTCGTGGATTCATTCAACGTTGCTCAACATAAGGTAGGCGACCTCTTGCTAAAAAGTCGCGCCGGTTGATTCTTAACGGTCTCCAATTCGGTTTGCCCATCATAAGTAGATGGCAATAGCAAAATTCGTAGGAGGGACATTGCTTGTTGGTGTCAATTAAAACTCAACCGGCGCGGTCTTTCAGGAGAAAGGATCGCCTGCCACTATTCACTATTAATTAACAACAGAATTTAAAAAATTTACAGAACGATAAATTAAAAAGTTCTCTGTAAATCTGAAAAATTTGTTAATGTTGTCGAAAAAATAGGGTTCTTTATATTTTTGTATAAACTTTTACAATGGGGAATCTCTAAAAATTAATTTTATTTGATTTCGGATATCGCCGCTAGGACGGCTCACGCTGTTACGATGGATTTTTTTTCTCCGCAATTTCCGCCAATTATCGTTCAAAAAATTTGGAATCTCAAACGGACTCTTCGGATTTATGCCGTTTTAGATGGAATGATAACACTATTTCTTGCCGTTATTATCCTGCTTTGGTTTGATCTGGGATTGGATCGGTTTTTTGAATTATCACGATGGTTTCGCGGATTAACGCTCTTTCTGTTGTCGGCGGGATTAAGTTATCTTGTCTGGTTTCAAATTCTCCGGCGTTGTTGCACTAATATTCGCAACGATCAGTTGGCAACCGTTTTTGAACGTTTCGCGCCGTCCCTCAATGAATCGCTGTTGACGGCGGTAGAACTCAATACGCCGTCGAAAAAGACAAACGACGTTAATCAAATTTTGTTGCAACAAACGGTTGCGGAAGCCGCCGAGATATTGCAAAATATTACGATTCGGAAATTTTTTCGGTCAGGACGAATTGCGGCGCGGTTGGTTTTGACATTTGTGTTGATTGGAGTTTCGTCTGGTTTTTTCGCAACATTTAAAGAAACTGCTGAAATTTGGTTTTCGCGTAATATTCTTCTGTCGGATCGGGATTGGGCGCGGCGTTCTCAATTGGTTGTTGAAGGATTTGATGAACGGAATGGTCGAATAAGAATCGGACGCGGCGATTCGTTCACCTTAACTGTTCGCGCCAATACTGCCATGCCGTTGGTTCCTGAAATAATCCGGCTTCGGCTCGGTTCACGGGAAAGCGGTTATCGGACAGTAATTATCGATCAGTTTCAAACGGAAACATTGGAAGGAACCGACTGGCGTTTTTTTTCGCACACTTTTATCGAATTGCTTGAAACATTGCCGATTCAGATTCGCGGAGCCGATTCAACCATTAACGGTTTATTGATCGAAGTTGTTCCGTCGCCGATGCTGACTGAAATAAAATTAAAACAAAAATTTCCCGAATATCTGGAACGGAATGACCGTACCGTTTCCGTAAGCGGACAAATGACCATTCCAGACGGAACGGATTTATTTGTTACGGGAATCTCCAATAAACCGCTTGTCAAAGCCGAAACGGTTCTTGATCGCGGCGAACCAACATTATTGCAACAGAGTTCGGCGGTAACGCCGTTTGATTCGTTGTTTTTTTCGCTTCAAAAAATCAGGCAAGACACGCTTCTCGAATTTCAAATTGAAGACATTGATTTTCTAAGGAATCGTCAACCGATTAGAATTCGTTTCGGTATTATCAAAGATCAACCGCCGTCGGTAACAGCGCGGCTCGACGGTATCGGAACGGCAATTACTCCCAATGCGGTATTACCGGCTTCAGGCGAAATTACCGATGACAACGGTCTTGCGACTGCGGTTTATCGTTTTGAAATTGAACGGGGTGATTCGGAAAACGGTTCGGAATCGGAACAACCCGAAAAATCGGAAGAACAACAGAAAAACGTAACGGTGTTGTCGGAAAATCACGGCACAACCGAAATTACCGGTATCGGAAATCGTCAAACGGTTTTTCCGTTGGCGCAAGAATTTTCCGTTTCGAAAATAGGCGTTCAAGCCGGCGACAAACTTTCCTTGTTTATCGAAGCAACCGACCGGTTTAATCTTGACCGTCAAACCGGTCAGACCGGTTTGGGGCAACGTTGGACATTGGATGTTGTTTCGCCGGAACGGTTGCAAAGTCTGCTGGAAGTACGCGAAATTTCGTTGCGACAACGTTTTGAAGTATTGATTGGCGAAGTGGAACGGACGAAGTCGTTAATGGAGGAATTTTCGCTACAGCCGCCGGAAGAACTTATTCGGGAAACCGAATCGCTTTCGCTGACCGGAGAACCGTCAATCAATATTGATACGAATATTGCCGCCGACAAAAAACGCCGTGAAGAATTGGAAGAAAAGAAAAAAAAGAAACTCGAAACGATTTCAAAAGAACAAGCGGCAACCGGTTTGTACAATATTTCACGCTCGTTGCGGGATACGCAAAAAGAAGTTTATGATTTACGGACGATTATTGAGTCGTTTTCATTGATTCGTCGTGAGATGATCAACAACCGGATTTTTTCGGAAGATACGGAACAACGGCTTGATCGTGGGATTATCCAACCAATGCAGGAATTAACCGATACGGATTTTCCCGCACTCGACCGGTTGATTGGTTTTTTAAATCAGACGTTGGCAATTCATGACCAACCGCTTCGCGCTACCGCGTTGAAACAACAAGAAACAGCTCTCGATCAATTTAGTCTTGTGATAAAAAAGATGACAACAATTCGTGACAATATGGTTTCGATGGAAAGTTTCAATGAAGTTATTGATATTTTAAAGGCAATCATCAAACAGCAACAACTGTTACGCAATGAACTATTAGAGGAAAAAAATAAACGATTAAAAAATCTACTCGAATAACCAACGGATAAAAATACCCTTCTACTTAAAATACTAAACACAACATTGTGTTTAGAAAAGGGTAATAAGTTTTTTAGACGCCGTCAATTGTTACGATTTTATTGCGTCTTGTTTTTCTGTTTCATCGAATAGGGCGTCAACAAACTCATTGGGATCGAACAACGCAATATCCGTCGCCGATTCGCCAACCCCAATAAATTTAACCGGCAAATTGATTTGTTTACGAATTGCAATCACCACTCCGCCTTTGGCGGTTCCGTCCAATTTCGCAAGAATAATTCCCGTACATTTCACGGCTTCCATAAAATGTTTTGCCTGACTAATTCCGTTTTGTCCGGTGGTTGCGTCCAAAATCAGAATGACTTCATGCGGTGCGTCTGGAACTTGTTTATTGAGAACGCGCCGGATTTTTTCGAGTTCCTGCATTAAATTTTTCTGAGTCTGAAGCCGTCCCGCCGTATCAACAATACAAATATCGGCGTTAATTTCCAAAGATTTGGCAACCGCTTTATGTGCAACACTTGCCGGATCACTTCCCGAATTGCCAATAACAATCTCCGCGCCAAGTCGGTTTGCCCAAATGGTTAATTGTTCCACTGCCGCAGCACGAAAGGTATCCGCCGCACCTAAAACAACTTTTTTTCCGTCGGCAATAAACATGGACGTTAATTTGGCAATCGTTGTCGTTTTCCCACTGCCGTTTACTCCGCAAACCATGATGACGGTTAAACCTTTTTCGGCAAACTGAATGGGAGCGGTTGGTTGTGCCAAAAGCGATTTGAGTTTGGCTTTGATTGTTTCCAACACATGGTGCATTTCCACAACTCTGCCGCGATACTGTGTTCGTACTTCGGCGATGATTTCCTTTGACGCCGCAACTCCCATATCGGTTTTGACAAACAATTCAAACATCTCTTCCAGAAACGCATCGTCCGCCAATCGTCCTTTCTGTTTGAAAAGATCGCGGACGTCCGTGTTCAATATCTGAACCGTTTTTGCTAACCCTTTTTTGATTCGGTCGAAAAAGCCCATTATTTTAACCTGCTCTTTTATTGTAAAAAAATAAATCGTGGATGTTACGCCGGTTAATAACCGCTTTTTTCGTTACTATTTTCGGTTCCTCCGCAAATATTGGGAGTGCTGGAACCATTAACGCCCAACCGGTCAACTCCCATATCAACAAACCTCTGAGCGCGGGCATTATCACGAATACCGCCGGACGGTTTGACTTTGATACGTCCGGCGGAAGTTTGGAGCATACTTTTGACCGCTTCTTCTGTTGCGCCTTCGCCATTAAAACCGGTCGAGGTTTTGACAAAATCCGCTTGGGCTTCGATGCAAATTTCCGTTGCTTTTATTATTTCTTCGGGTGTTAACTGGCTTGTTTCAAGAATTACTTTGACCGGAACGTTGGAAGGTTCTTGTTTGCGCCAACGACGATGAGCCACTTGAGTTACGCCTAAAATATCGCTGCGAACTTCATTCCAAAGTCCGCTACGAATCCAGCCGTAATTGGCAACCATATCGATTTCAGCAACACCTTTTTTACAATAGAGTTTTGCTTCAGCGATTTTTGTTTCCGTACATGCCGTTCCGTGCGGAAAACCAAGAACGCAGGAAACTTCCGTTTCCGTCCCGCGACACAGTTCCACAGCAAGCGTAATATCACAAGGTCGAACACAAACAGTTTTCACCTTATGTTTAATTCCTGAAAGAATCCATTCAATCGCTTCATGGCGAGTCATTTGAGGCGCCAACACCGCATGGTCGAGATAACGATTAATCATCATTATTGTTTTGAATTTTTAATAAAAAGTGAAATGGTTAGTAAAGCATTAGTAAAGAAACAGTCGGTAAAACGGTTCGAAATGAACAAAAACGAAATAACATTTACTAAAAAACCGCCATCATTGTATCGTTTCCAATGTTGCTGTCAAGCGCCCGCCGGAAATAAGGATGTAACTTTTACCGGAAGGAATCTCAGGTATTGCTAGTTTATACCGTTTTCCTTTTAAAAACCTGTTTTATATTTTCGTTTAACTCCGCAATTTAAGGTGTTTTTACAGTTCAAAAACCGGTTTTTAAAGTGAAAACGGTATAGACGTTGCCAATTTCAAGCGGCGAAAGTAACTCCAATAATTGGTCTAAGTGATGATGTTCTCTTGTTCCAAACCAAAATGGAATTTCCGGTAAAATTTTGTTGAAAACAAAATGTCCTTTCCAATCTGTCCGAATAAAAGTACGATAATCTCTGTTTACGGAAGTATCAGATGATAAGTTAAGAGTAATATTTCAGCGGAATTTTCCATGAGGGTATTGTTATCGTTTTATCAAACCTTATTTTCAACCTTATTTTTCTGACGAAACAACCTTAGTGGCAATGAATCCGCAAAAACCGACCTCATTACCTTATTACCTCATGATTCGTTTACGTTTTTAATGAGGTAATGAGGTTGGATACATGTTGTATCTTTGGCTACTGAGGTTGTTTTGTTAAGAAAATAAGGTGAAAATGAGGTTGTTTTATCCAATATTCAGACGTGTTAAAAATATTCCACTGATAGATTACAGTTAAGAGAATATCCAGTGATCGGCTTGTCCTGTGCGTCAACTAAAAGACCTTCAGCAACGAAACAACGTTGTAACACAAAATCAAACTCTGTAATTTTGTAAGGTTCAACAATCCGTTCGGTCGAAATGGAATTTTTGAAAAACGTCTTTTCGTGCGGATTTTCAATATCAGAAAGAAAAACTAATAAAGCATCGTTATCAAAAAACTGTTCTTTTTGCAAAAATCCGTCCTTATTGAAACGGATAGCAATAAATTCACCATTCGTTAAATCGCGTTTGTCTTCCTTGTCAAACGGAGACGGTTTTATTTCCGAAACGGTAAACTTTCCTTCCGCATCGGTTTCTAACGTTTCAAAATTTTGACCAATATGCCGGTTAACACGAAAAAGTTTCACTTCCGCATCCGGTATGGGATTACCGAGATCGTCACGCAATATTCCGGTGAATGCCCAACAATTGAAAAGAAAATCGGTCGGATGGGCAGGTTTGACAAATTCCGTATCAATTTTTTGACCGTTTGTGCCGGTTAATGACTTGACCGCAAGTTGACGTAATTTGGCGTTGTTTTTTGTTTCCGTTTTCCAATGAAGAACAGCGTTGTAACTTCCGGTCGGCGGCAATTTGAAAAAATCAGTTTTTGAAACAATTGTATCGTTTTGCCAAGACTTCGGAAGAAATGAGGAAATACTAAATTGAACGCCAATATCTTGCGGCAACACATCAATTTCAAAACGGAAATCATCATTTAGTTCGCCGTAAAAAACCGGTTGGTATGACGCTCTTTCCGCACGCGGAAGATCAAAGATGACTTCGGCGTGTTTCCAAAAATTGCGTACTTCCAGTTTTTCCGGTTGTTCGTCGAACTCAACAACACCGTTAAAATGAACAGACGGCTGCATCACAATATTGATTTCAGCCGGTTTGAGCGGATACACAACATTATCGTGATGGTAATTGTTCGTCTTCTTAATTTGATCCGTTGGTTCCGGCTCAACACAAGTCATTTGATGAAAATCGTTACGTGAAAATTCGTTGCTTTCTTTTTTCTTTTCATTTTTGATCAAAAACTGATCGGAAACGATATTTCCGTCGGCGGTTCGAATCCCTTTCCAGATAAAACCAGAAATATTCGAATCACCACTAATATGGCTATGCCAATTAGCAGGATAAATTAGGAAAGGGCAGTTATTACACCCTACACTAAAATTTTAGAGAAATAAGGAATATATAAAGGACAATAGCGACTAACAAAACAATAGGCAAAAAAGTATAAATGATAAGACCATCGTCCCAACTATTCTAAAAGTAAAATTACTAATCTGCAACCAGTAACCTGTTATCGAAAATATCTATTGGAATTGTCCCTGTTGGGACAAGATGTTGATAGAAAATGAAATTGATTAAAAAATGATCGTTCCCGTCGCCAAAAATTTTTTTTGGTCTCCCCTATTGACGGTTTTTTGGAATGTGTTCTAATTTGAAAACTTGAATTTTGAATGTCAAAACTTTATTAGAGACGTCAAAATTGGAAGCCGGTAAGTAAAATCCGGTAATTAACACCCGGCGGAGCAACGGGTAAACTCATTTCAACATTCCGTGTTAAGAAAGGAAAAACTACGATGTTTATGTTTGTAAAAAATTTGTTTGAGTTTTTTAACCTCCTGTTTGCCGTTTTGTTCGGAACCATTTTTTCCGCAGGGAAAAAATATGTTAAAATAGGCGGGGGGG
>JAIRLW010000065.1 GCA_031259095.1 Planctomycetaceae bacterium
GTCCCGAAAAAGGGTTCACGTTGGCGTCGCAGGTGTTTACACTGGACGGTTTGGAGGCAGTGCAACATCTTTTTTCGGTGGCGTCGGGACTGGATAGTATGGTTCTTGGCGAGGTTCAAATTCTTGCACAAGTCAAAACGGCTTATCAAACAGCACGCGACCATGAAACAGTTGGTCCTTTAACGCACGCTTTATTTCAAATGGCGTTCAAGACAGCGAAAGATATTGCGGCGGAAACGGAAATTCATAAACACCGGATCAGTATTCCAAGTATTGCGGTTGCTGATTTTGCAATTCGGATATTTGGACGAATTGACGATAAACGGATTTTAATTTTCGGAGCCGGAGAAATGGGGCGGGAGACGTTACGTTATCTCGTCGAATACGGAGCAAAATCAATTACCGTGTTAAACCGGCATCGCGACCGTGCCGAACATCTTGCAACAGAATTTAACGGAGTTGTTGCGGATTGGAAAAACCGGTTTGAAATGATGATTGATGCGGATATTATTGTTTCAACAGTAGGTGCGTCGGAGCCGATTGTAACACTAAACGATTTCCGCAACATCGAACCGCAACGGTCAGGACGGACATTATTTGTTCTTGATTTGGCGGTTCCGCGAAATTTTGAACCGAAAATCCGCGAATGTCCTGATGTTCATCTTTATTCGATTGACGATCTTCAAGAAATTTGCAACAAAAACCGTGAAGAACGGAATAGTGAAATTCCGAAAGCGGAGAAAATGATTTCGCTGGCAGCCAAAGATTTTATACAGGAAATGAATCATCGGCAGAACGGTGAAATGATTCAAAAACTCTGGCAACGTTGGACGCAAACCAAAGATGCGGAACTCCATCGGTTGTTTAATAAACTGCCGGATCTAACGGAAAAAGAGCAGGCGGAAATTCGTCACGCTTTTGATCGGTTAATCGGTAAATTTTTGCATCCGCCGTTGGAATCGCTTCGTAACGAATCCAAAGACGGTGTTCCTCACAAACTTCTTGACGCTCTCGCAAGACTTTTCCGTTTGCGCGACAATAATTGAACTGCTGATGTTTTTTTGAGAATACGAAACAAAAAAATAATGAAACAAATGAAAAGAGAATAAACTAAAAACACGGAAATTATATCTAATAAACTTTTTAAAAATCCGAAAAAATCTGCGGACTAATAAACCAGATAATTACGTTTATTTTTGTCTCTGATTGGAGAACATTTGATGCAATCAACTGTTGCAATTTTGGGAGCCGGACTAATGGGAACCTCTATTGCGGCGGCGCATCTTCGTTGCGGTTTTTCCGTACTGTTTTACGATTCTGTTGATTCGGTACTTCACACGGTTTCTCAACGGGTTGCCGAAGAACTTCGGATTCAACATCAGCCGTTCAACAAATCTCTTTTAGAATGGACTCAGAACATTGAGTCTGTACATTATTGTCCGATTATTATTGAAACGATTACAGAGAAACTCAAAGCGAAACAAAAACTTTACCAAAAATTACAAGAGACGGCAAAAGGTCAAACGCCGTATTTGTTTTCCAATACATCAACAATTTCGATTTCAAGTCTTGCTGAAGGACTTGCTCCTGATTGGCGGAAACAGTTTTGCGGTGTTCATTTTTTTCATCCGGTACGGCAACGTTCATTGATTGAAATCATTGCAGGTAAAGAAACTGTTCCTGAAACAATAACATACGCACAGCGACATGCTTATCAAATAGAAAAACAACCGATTATTGTTGGTGATGGTGCGGGTTTTCTTGTCAATCGGATTTTGAATCCTTATTTAACTTCCGCGCTGACACTTCTTGCCGAAGGAGTTGCTCTTGACCGAATCGAACATCTTGCAATGAAATTTGGAATGAAAATGGGACCGTTTCGAATAATGGACGAAATTGGTCTTGATGTTGTATTTCATGCGGGTTGGGTTTTATTCAAAGCGTTTCCTGATCGGGTTCCTTATTCACCGCTGTTACTAAAACTTGTCGAATCGGGTTGGTTGGGACGTAAAACGGGACGCGGTTTCATGTTGTATCCGAACACTGTTTCATGGGAAGGAGTTGGGGTTACGAATCCGGAATTACCGGTAATAATTTCCGATTCAAATATTTCGGACGATGAAATTATTCAACGTCTTTTTGTTCCAATGTATAAAGAAGCTGTTTGTTGTTATAACGACGGAATTATCAGTAATCTTACCGATGCGGACTTTGCGTCTGTTCATGCGCTCGGTTTTCCTCTGGAAAAAGAAGGAATTGCTTCATGGGGAATGAAAAATAATTGGTGAAAATTGTTTTGATGTTGATAGAGGAGAAGCGGACGGGTTTTCCTGAACCAAAATCGGCATAGGATAAAATATATTGTAATGTTGGTAAGATCAATTGATTGATATTGATTTTACCAACGTTTCGTCCCTACGGGACGATTGGTTTTTCATTGACCTTATTTACTACCAACATGTTGCCCCTAACGGGGCAAAAAATGAACTATTCAATACACTACTGAATAAATACAGTTTATTTAAAAATCTGTGCTGATCTGCAGACATAAAACCGGCAACTGCTCCCTTTGTGAAAAAGAAGAATGTGTTATACTGTTTAATTATTTTTATGAATTGTCCGACTCGTATTAACTTGATACCTTGAATACTTTTTGGGCGCAAATATCGTTTTCCGAAACCACCGGAACAATGTTTCAGTGGGCACGGATTCAAGAAAACAGCGATTGGTTTTTACCGGTTTTGGTTGTTGTTTTTCTGTTTGCCTATTTTTTCCGGCGTTATCGAATCGACGCCGCCGAGCTCAAAGCATGGCAACAAATTGTCTTAGCGATGTTACGGATTGCCGCCGTGTTTTGTTTGTTCGTGTATTATCTCCACCCGCAATGGGACTATCTGCTCGGTAATTCCCGCGTTGCCGTACTAATCGACGCCAGCGCCAGTATGGGAAATCACGA
>JAIRLW010000081.1 GCA_031259095.1 Planctomycetaceae bacterium
AAAAATTGATTACTTATTTGCTCTTTATGTGAGGTCGTTCCTCATGGTATCAACGTGATATTGTTTTTCCAATACTAATCTCGTTTTAACGCATGAGGCGACCCATGAAAAATACAAAATGCCGACGTAAACGTCAAAATTCCCATCGTTCTGTTCACAAAAGACATAAAACAAAAAATATTCGAATCACCACTAATATGGCTAGGACAATTAGCAGGATAAATTAGGAAAGGGCAGTTCGTAATTTAAGTTATTCAAATCTCGAACATAAGCAGTCAAAAGGTTCATCAACTGTTATATCTTTTCGGGATACTGCTGGAAATAAATCATGTTTCTGGTTCCATCTTGAAATAAGAGATGCACTATCATAAATTATCCATGATTTATTATCATTAAGATGTGCTGTTTGGTAGGAAAATTGATCCAGTACTGTTGTAACAATTTGATAAAACACATTTTCTGGAATTGGTTGAATTCGCGGACATTCAAGTCCTGTAAGACCATTTTTACTATATTGCGTTATCCAGTACAATGAGACATTTGACTTAGATATTCTTAGTGCACCTATCCATTTTATATTTTTCCACGAGAAAAAATGTCCTGCCATATCAATACCTTTATGTGAAAATATTAAAAAATACTTACGATCTTTACTGAAATAGGCAGGAATCATATCTTTAAATACCAAAAATATTAAAAATATGAGGAAAAAAGGAATAAATATAGGCATAATAATAGACATCATAGAAAATATTATTCGTAGAACTATATTTATATCCTCAGCCCAAATATTCTCTATTATTCTATATCCCTCATTTTTTAACACGGGACTAAGAAATAAGCACCAAAAAAGTGATATACACATAACTACTCACCCAGAAAGCCAAACAGAAACCCACCAAAACCAAAATTTATTTATTGTTATAGGCGCTGCAAAAGACTTAGAATATTTGTCTTTCTTTTTGGGTTTTGAATATTTACCACTATTCTTATGTATTTTTTTGGACATCAAAAAAATAAAAAATGAATTTTCCAATTGCAAGTTTTAGTCCCACCACCATTGACCCGGTTGGAGTTCCAGTTTGATTCCGTTCCGAACATTGGTGATTTGTCCTTTTTCTTCAATTTTGGCATTATTGGAATGAAGTGCGACTTGCGGTTCGATTTCGACTCCGCCGCCGATTGGAGCCATAAACAAGCCTTTACGAACCACCGAACCAACAACCGGTTCAACACGCGATGGCGCACTAAATGTCTGAACCGCATATTTTTCTTCGTTGCCGAGAAATTCCATCGACCAACCGGATTTTCCATAAAAATCTTCTTGCTGAATGTGAGCGGCACAAACGAGCATATCAATGAAATTACGAAGTTGAGCGAAAACCAACGATTTTTGCGCCAACTTTGCATATTCCGACGTAAATGATTTGGAGAAAATTTTACTGGCTTTATCGACTTTTCCTTTCTGCACGATTCGTTCGCCGGTTGCGGTAACAATTTCGTCTTCGGCGACAAGTTTAACGCCGGAACCAATCAATTCCATTCCATTTCGGTCTTCCGTTAAAAGAACCGACTGATAATCCGGTACGAAAAACCACCGGAAAAGAGCGTTTTGACCGGATGGTTCGGCGTTGGCAATGAACGTATCAATTCGCACTCCGCGCGGAACAGGTTCAACGCCGATTCCGATTTGTTTCATTCGATAATCCGCCGCAACCATCACAACGGCAGCATGTGTTGACGCCGGAATGCCGTCAATCCGAATCGTTTGCATTCCGAGATTTTCCCGCAATCCGCGAACAAAAACTTCGCGCCGTCCTGGTCCGTCGTAACGACCAAATGATTGTTGAAACTGTTGTAAACGGGCATTGCCTTCTTCTGTCGGGTCGATGGAACAACCAACGACTTCGGTTGCTTCTTTGCCGGGAGCGTAAGCACGGAGAGCAACAACCAAATCTTGAAGTTCACAAACGGGGCGATTGCTGGTTGTGCCCATCATTACGCCTTCATAACCGGGGCACCAACCTTCCGCAGGTCCGGCAATCACAATATCTTTTGATTCGGGAAAATAGAACACATAACGAATCCGTTGAAGACCGGCAAGATATTTCATCTCTTCCGTCACTGCGCCGTTTCCGTCGATGATCTTTTTTTCGAGCCGGTTCAACGAAACATACCGGATCAAACTTTTTTCCTGAACATTTTTCGGCAACAGAGAATACAACGCTCTTGCCGACATCAAGTATTGTTCGTTGACGCGACCATAATCAAGAGAATGATCACGCCGAAGAACTCCGGTTGGATCAATCCGAACACCGGAATTAGTGGACGAATTGGAATCGTCGTCATTATTGTTACTGCTACTGCTGCTGGTCTGCGCCAGTAACATGAACATTCCCGTTAAGGCTGCCGTAAAAGCCCAAACGAGGAGAAGTGTCGATAGTATCGTTGCAAATTTTCTAAAATTCATTTTAACATCTCCATTTTTTACTGAAATTGTCGGCTCCTTAACGTGAACGGAAACCTGTAACATCAAAATATCTTCGTTTCATTAGGAAAATATATCCTACAGAAACGATCGTATGGTATATTGTACTATTTTAAATTTCTTTCTCATCGGAAAGATCATTTAAAATTCTCTTTATAGTTAAAAATTTTTTTAGCGTTCATTGGCTGGTTGTTAATTTAGGTAGGCGATCCTTTTTCCTGCGATGGATGCAATTAAGGCACAAGCATCCATAACATATAAATCATTCATTTCTCCAATTCCTTTTCATATTTTTTATTTTGTATAAATTTTTCGCCGGATAGTTTTCCATCTGAAAACATTCCTATAAATTTGTCGATATTTGTCCTTTCCATTTTTACAGGAATACAGGAATAAGCGTAATAATCCCGTTTTTCTCTTGAACTTTTACTTTGGAAGTGTTGATTCTTGAGAAAATTAGTTCCGGCAATGTTTGAATATCTAATACGGTATTCATCATAATAAAAATTTCTTTCGTCAAATAATACAGAGAAAAAAACGGTCTTAATAACCATTTTTTTGCCAAAAATCGGGAAATTTAATATATTTTCCCGATTTTACGGCAAAAGTAAAATTAACAGCCGTGTTTTTCGAGTTTTTCTCTCAAAACGTCTTGTGTGAACGGTTTCACCAGATAGTCGGTAACACCGGCTTGAATTGCTTCCAATACGCGGCTTTTTTCCGCTTCGGTGGTTACCATAATTACCGGAATTTTTGTATCTTGCGCCCGAATTTCTTTAAGCACTTCCAGACCAGTCATGCCGGGCATATTCCAATCGGTCAAAACCATATCAAACTTGCCGGGCGCAAACATTGCAACCGCTTCCGAACCGTCTGCGGCTTCGGCAACATCTTTAACGCCAACCGCTTGCAATGACCGCAGAATAATTTTCCGCATAGTACTGGAATCGTCGGCAACGAGAACACGTGTCATATTTTACCTCATAAGGAGATTTTAAGGGGTTAAAAAAATCAATTATTGTATGCCGGTCATTTCTGTTGCCGGTTTTAACTTAATACTTGAACAAGTTCTTTCCTGATTTGGCTTTCGATGGTGTGTTTCGTCAAAATCGCGGCAACTGGCAAATCAACGGAGATCATTACCGAATCAACGAGCGACTGAATGGAACCGGTTAATGAAAAACCATAGACTTTGAAAGCGAATTCCATTGAATGGGGATCGAGCCAAGTTTCGGTCAGATCAGTAACCGTATAAGTATGCTGCTGCTTAATTTCCGCATGTTTCTGTTTTAGTCGTTCTGTTGCTTTTTCCTGACCAAGTTGATGAGGAACGGTAATTTTCACTAAGGGCATAATTATTGGTTGGGCGTGATGAAACGCCGGATTAAATGTTGAGGATTTTTGTTTTGAGTTGGGAAATCAATTGAACAGCCTGACCAATTTCCTCTTTTTGACGTTGTGGTTCTTCGGGAATTTCACGTTCAATCGTTAATGCGCCATGATAACCAATTTCGTGAAGTGTTTGCAGAAACAATTCGGCATTGACCTGACCGGTTCCGAATGGAACTTCGCGTCCCCAATCAACGCCGGGTTTACCGGTTGTCGCCAGCGCGTCTTTGCAATGCACACCGCGAACATAACGCCCAACCGTTTTCAACGCGCCGATTGGATTGCCAATTCCGTAAAGAATTAGATTTGCCGGATCGAAATTGATAAACAGATTGTCGCGTTGCACGTCATTGATGAATGCGAGGAGTGAATCGACGGATTCCTGACCGGTTTCCAGATGAAGAGTTTGACCGTTTTTTAACAGATGATCGCAAAGGCGACGAATTGTTTCGACCACTTCTTTGTAGTCGGACGAATTTCGATCATGGGGAATAAAACCGATGTGGGAACCGATAGCGGTTACATCGAGTAGTTTTGCGAAATCGGAGATTTCAAATGCTTCCGTCAATCTTGCGGAACGAGTTGACGGCGGGACGAAACCGACTGTTTTAGCGGTTATTTCGATAGTTTCGTAACTTTCGCCTTCAAAACCGAGAAAAACCGTTGTGATGGTAATTCCGTAATCGGAGAGTTGTTTTTTGAAGGCGGCGGCATTTTCCGGTGTACGTTTTTTTTTGTGGGGAGTGTGAAGTTGAATTGTTTTGATACCAAGATCACGAACAACTTCCAATTTAACGCCAAGACCAGCGTCAATACTCGCAAAAACTCCAATAAGCCAATGTTCCATTGTTCTGTTTTTTGTGATAATTTTTTTGTGATTTTTGGTAAATTGAAATGAATCACAGTAATTATACTTTATGAAAGGGTTGTTGACAACTGCCACAGGGTGATTATTGCAAGATAAAGAATCATAACATTTTTACCTATCATGTAAAAGACCAATTTTCACAATTTGCGGTAGCGTACCAAAAAATAAACAGAAAGGAATCCAAAAGAAATCAAATTTGTCCCATCTAGTTCCCAATAGTCCCTATATGTCCCTAAAGTCCCATTTTCATTTTCAGGGACTTTAGGGACTATAAAGACAATTGGGACTGATGGGACATAATTTTAGAGGTTTCTTCCCAATATTCAAGTGCGTAATTGGAATTGGGCAACGAGTTTTTGGAGTTGTGCCGCCATACCGCTCATTTCGTTGGCGGCGCTGGCGGATTCTTCGGCGGCAGCGGTATTCTGTTGAGTTACGGCGTCGATTTGTTGAAGTCCGATGGTTACCTGCGTTACACCTTGAGCCTGTTCATTACTTGCATCGGCAATTCCGGTAACCAGAGCGGTGGTCTGTCTAATCTGATCGACGATCATGTTAAGAACTTCGCCTGTACGGTTTGCCACTTCGCCGCCTTTATGAATTTCGTTACCGCTTGTGGAAATCAGGTCGGTTGTTTCTTTGGCGGCTTTTGCGCTTCGCGCCGCAAGGTTTCGGACTTCTTCCGCGACAACCGCAAATCCTTTACCGTGAACTCCAGCCCGCGCCGCCTCGACCGCAGCATTCAATGCCAAAAGATTGGTCTGAAAAGCAATGTCATCAATAACTTTAATCACCCGTTGAATTTCATTTGAATTTTTAGTGATTCGGTTCATAGCGTCGTTCATTTCTTGCATGGCGTTTTGACCTTCGGCGGCGGCTTGGGTTGCTTTTTGGGCAAGGTTGCAAGCTTCCGAAGCGCTTTGTGCGTTTGTTTTTGTTTGGCTGCTGATTTCACTCATGGACGCAGTGATTTCTTCCAGACTTGCTGCTGATTCCTGAGCGCCGCTGGACAATGTTTGAGAAGCGGAGGAAACTTCACCGGCTCCGGTTGCCACTTGTCTCACATTTTCATTGATTTTAAGAAGAACATCATTGACTTGGCTGAGCATTTTGGCAAGATTCTGGTTCATCGAATCCTGCGGACTTTTTTCCTTAACTTCAATACGCCAATTACCTTCCGCTAACGCATTTGCCATCGTGTTGATGGTTTTGTA
>JAIRLW010000102.1 GCA_031259095.1 Planctomycetaceae bacterium
CAACAAAATTCTACGTTCCCCTTTTTCTTCGTCCTTTTTCGGATTCTGCGTTAAATTTAAACGCAGAATATGTGGAAAAACAACGGAATAGTTACAAACAAAATAACAATGGGAACTTCTAAAAACTTTGTATTTCATCTGAAGAATTTGTCCATCATCCTTATTTTTCAATGGCAACGTTTTTATAAAACAGGTTTTTAGAAGTTCCCAAAACAAATGAAAATTTGAGTTCAAACTCTTTTCGTCTGTTTCCTTATTTTGTTTGTTTCGTATTTCTCAAAAAATAATCGGTCGAGTCCGAGCGAAATTAGCGTATCTGATGACAAGATATGTAGTATTTTTTAGAATATTTTTTGTTTGTTTTTTGAGTTTACCCTTTAACTAATTTTTTACACTGACAGAACAAAAGAACGAGTCGTAAATTATTGTTACGTCAACGGGTTGTTCAAGCAGTTCGCGGCGGTCAATCACAGCGTGCTGTTGCGTTTCAATTTAAGGTATCCGAGATGTTTGTCCGTTACTGGAATCAACGGGCGGGTTGTCAGCGGATTGATCGTGTTGATTGGACAGATCATCGAACAACCCGCAGTACCCCCCATAATCGTACAAAACCGAACGTGGAACGTTGTGTCCTCAAAATCCGAAAATACCTCAAAGAGAAAAGTATCTTGGGTGAATAGGGTGCCAAAGCAATTTATCGTGAAATGTGTGCCAGGGATTGTTCTTTTATTCCATCACTAAGCACGCTCAATTTAATATTAAAGCGGCATGGTTGTATTGACGGTCCAAGGCGAATTCGATAGACGTCTCCGCCTCCAGGATGGTATTTACCTGATGTTACACGGGGGCAAGCCGAGTTAGATTCCTTTGATTATGTTGAGGACTTACGGATTGAAGGGCGTCAGGGATTTGTGAATATTTTTAACGGAATTTCACTACATGGCGGACTGGCCTGTTCGTTTCCGGTACTAAGGATGACCACAGAAAATACAGTTGCTTCGCTATTGGAACCTTGGAAACGATTCGGTTACCCGACCTACGCTCAATTTGATAATTCAACAGTATTCACGGGACCAAGGCCTCCCAATAGTATTGGTCATGTGATTCGGCTTTGTTTATCACTTGGAGTGACTCCGATATTTGTTCCTCCGCATGAAACAGGATTTCAAGCGGGTATCGAACGATACAATGGGTTATGGCAACAAGGTGTTTGGGAGCGATTCCATTTCAAAAATTATCAACAACTCAAAGAACAATCAAAAAAATATGTCGATGCTTTTCGAGACAAAAAATGGAGTTCGATCCGGTCGGCTCCAAACCGTTATGAAGTACCAAACGATTTTATTTTTTGTTGTGATCATCCGCTCAAAGGAAAAATAATTTTTATCAGAAGAACCGACAATCAAGGAAACACAAATGTCTTAGGAAATACATGGAATATTGATAGCTTATGGACAAATCGCTTAATACGTGTTGAAATAATCCTCACAAAACATCTCGTTAAATTTTACAGATTAAGAAGAAGAGACCCCAAAGATCAACCACTAATAAAAACAAAAAAATATAAATTATAAAAAACAAATCAAATCAAAAAAATGTAATACAAAAAACATGATTATCGTAATTATAAGTACGAGCCATTTGAGCGCACCCGATGACAAATTAAACGGACTCGAGTGCGCTAATTTCGCTCGGACTCGACCAATAATCTCTAAAAAATTTGTGCAATCTACAGACTTTGTTGACAAAACAAAGAGTTACAAGTTAAAATATTCTGATTGTTTTATATTTTGGGGGGATAATTTGATCACCGAAAAATATTTGTGTTTTTTTGTTCCGTTAGGGACGGAGATTTTATGATTCATTCCATACACTAATACCCCAAAATGTGAAATAATCAGAATTTTTCTTTATTACGTCCAATTACCCCCAACAACTTCCTATTGTTATGATACGATATTTTTTTACTTTTACTGTTTTTCTTTTTCTTCTAATTTCATCTTCCGCCGAAGCCCAACAACGGAATCCCAAAATTGGTTATGTTTATCCTGCCGGAGGTCAGCAAGGGACAACTTTTGAAATTTTGATCGGCGGTCGCCAAATCACACGAAGTTCGGAGGTTTTGATTTCCGGTTCAGGTGTTCGTGGGCGGGTTCTTCATGGTTATGCCGGCATGTTTATCAATAATTCTGATGACGGCAAAGTTGCCCGGCAAATTTACAACAACGCAAAACAATTACTCGAAACAAATAATACTGATCCAAAACAGGAAAAACAAGGAAAACAAAACGATAATCGTAAAAATGAAAAAATGGAACAAAAACAAATTTCAGAATTTCACAACAACAACAACAATCAAGTTAAAAATTCCGTCCAAACCACAGAAGAACAAGTATTGCCGTTACCGGAAACGATTATGAAGCGGTTTCCCTATTTTAACCGTCTAACGAATCCAACACCGGATGATTTGCAGTTAGTTTTTTACGAATATTTTGCGCCGCGTATTGATCGAAAGCCGAAGGAAACATTAAATCAGGGAGTTTTGGTTGAGATAACAATTGATCCGAATGCAAAAGCGGGAGATCGTGATTTACGATTGATTACCGGAAACGGTATTTCGCCGCCTGTTCGATTTTTAGTTGGTACTGTTCCCGAGATCAGTGAGCTGGAACCAAACGATTCAACAGCTCCTCTGTTAAGCACATTGGAACAATGGAAACGCCGTGAAGCACCGAAAACTATTCGGCAATTAGAAGTACTTAAATTGCCAATTGTTATTAACGGACGAATTCGGGCT
>JAIRLW010000197.1 GCA_031259095.1 Planctomycetaceae bacterium
TCAGGGCTTCGGTTAGTGATGGTACTTGAACCTACCCCGTTGGGGTAGGCTATAATCTTATTGCCCTTTCAGGGCGAATACTTTTTTAACCTCAAACAATAATTCCACTGATATATTACTAAAAATAAAATTCGACTGGATTCGAATAAAATAATCTTTTGCTGAAATTTTTAGAATGGGAACTTCTAAAAACTTATTTCTTCACCGACTAAAATCGACCGAAATCGACTAAAATCGATTTTAGTCGATTTCAGTCGATCAAAAAAAATAATTTTCACCCATCAACGAATTCACAAGTCGAACAGTATATCGCATTCAATGAATTACTCAAGACCGCTATTTATTTTCTCGCTGCGGCATAGTCGCAACTCAACACAGTTAAAAATCAATCAGGAAAATTTTTCTCGCGTTCACGATACTATCTAAAAATGTTATAATTGTTTGTGTCAAGAGTTCATTAGTTCGTCAGCCTTTCCCAAAAGGTTGTCGGTTTTTGTTAAAAATTTATGTAAATCATTACCACTAACAATAGGAAACTTCTAAAAACTTCGACTGAAATCGACCAAAATCGATTTTAGTCGAATTGGGTTGATTTCGGTCGATCAAAAAACAAGTTTTTAGAAGTTGCCAATATTTGTTTTTTTTTATGTTGATAGATCCGTTGCTTATTCTTTTGTTTGGGATTTTGACGGTGGTTGGATTGGTTGTCTTTTTACGGGTCAACGCTTTTCTTTCACTTCTTACCGCCGCAATGTTGGTTAGTTTTATGACTCCTCTTGCGCCCGGGCAGTTTTGGGATGATCATATCAAAGAACTTTGTCTGGCTTTCGGGACAACCGCCGGAAATATTAGTATTCTTATTGCGATGGGAGCAATTATCGGAAAATGTATGCTCGACAGCGGAAGTGCAGACCGAATCGTTAATACTCTTCGTCAACTTTTCGGTGAAAAATTGATACCGGCAGCGCTGTTGAGTAGCGGTTTCATTTTGTCTATTCCCATCTTTTACGATACCACGTTTTATTTATTGGTTCCTATTGCCCGTTCACTCTATAAAATGATGAGGAAAAATTACATTCTTTATCTTTTATCCATCGGACTCGGCGCGACATTAACTCATACTTTGACTCCTCCCGCACCCGCTCCGGTCATTGCCGCTGAAACATTAAATATTCCACTCGGTTCGTTGTTAATTGTTTCACTCTTTGTTGCCGCGTTGACCGCTCCATTGGCTCTTGGAATTGCTTTTCTCATGAACCGCTTCCTGCCATCTCCCAATGTCCATTTCGAAGATGAAATCAATAAGGAATCCAATGATGAATCCGGCAACAATGAAAAAACATCGGAAATAAAGTCGGAAATAAAGACAGAAATAAAAACCGAAACCGTTCCTTCTTTATTTTGGTCGTTTGCGCCGATTCTTGTTCCGGTTTTTCTCATTTCTTTGCAGGCGGTATTCGAAATGCTTGATAAATCGAAAATTTTTGTTTTGGGAGATGATTGGCTTGTTTTCAAAAATCTTTTCCGTCTTTTAGGCGATCCACGTTTGGCACTGATTATTGCGGCGGTGATCAGTATGGGCGTGCTGTTCAATGTCCGACGACTTTCACTTCAGGGATTAAGCAACCGAATTGAAACAGCCATTTTAAGTGCAGGAATGATTGTCCTGATCACTTCGGCAGGCGGCGCGTTTGGGACAATGCTTCGCGCGGCTCATATTGGTGAACGGATTGAAGAACTCTTTCAGAACGAAACCGCTTTGACCGGAATGTTTTTGCTTTTTTTAGCATTTGCAGTTACTGCCGTCATCAAAACTGCACAAGGTTCCAGTACCGTTGCCATGATCACCGCTGCTGGAATTTTTGCCGGCGTCGTCAAAGACCCAACCGCATTACCGTTTCATCCAGCATATCTTGCCGTAACGATTGGTCTTGGTTCCTGTGTTACCGGATGGATGAACGACAGCGGTTTTTGGATTTTCTGCCGTATGGGTGGAATCCGTGAAACAGACGCATTGAAAACATGGACTATTGGACTTGTTCTTTTAGGTTTTTCCGGTCTTTTCATTGTTTTGATTCTCTCGCAACTCTTACCCTTGACTAATCTTCCCAATTAACATCGGGGAACCTCTAAAAATTCGTTTTTTAACCACACGTTTTATGAAAAATTATTTATCCCTAATGTCCCATTAGTCCTTATCATTCCCTAAAGTCCCTCTAAAAAAAGACGTTAGGGACGATAGGGACTAATGGGACAAACGCGCTCTTGCCTATTTTTTTCAATTTGGTATCTTATGTTGGTTGTTTAGTTGGAGTTTGTTGGAAATTCCGATGTTACGCGAGGAACATTCACGTTTTTTCTCCTTATTAACTCCTTCTTCCATTTCCATTTTTTCCACAAGAAAGGGTTTTACCATGAATTTTGAACCGTTTCGTATTGTCGTGTTGTTTGTTTCTTTTTTGCTTTTTCCGGTTTTTTCCTATGCGGTTGAACCGTTGACGGAGCCGGTGAAGGCGATTATTTTACCGGACGGCGCGTTACATCCAGACGGGATGACGGTCAATCCCAAAACCGGAGAGATTATTCTTGCCGTTCCGGTTGTTGGCGATAAAGGCAACGCATCGCTGCTGAAAATTGACGCCGAAGATAATGTTTCCAATTACTTCGAACTGCCCGCTCATCCCGAAACCGGTCGTGTTACGCCGCTTGGGATTTCGTTTGGACCGGACGGTCATCTCTATATTGCCGACAGTCAATGTTTGGGCGGAAATCCCAATCACAAATCACGAATCCTGCGTGTCGTGCATGAAGACGGAAAACCGGTTCGGACGGAAATTTTAGTCACCGGAATCACTCAAGCCAACGGACTTGAAATTTTCGGCGATAAAATTTATGTTGCGGAAACTCAGGTTGATCCGATGATTGTCGAAATGCCGATGACCAGCGGAGTGTTCTGTTTTGATCTTGCGGAATTTAAAAGTGAACTTCAGGCTGTTCGTCGCGGACGTTATCGTACTCATGTTCCGGGACCGCCGCCGGTTTTACACGTTTTACCGTATCAAAAAGACCCGCATTTTATTTTCAGTTTCCAAACAACCGACGCCGACCGTAATGGACAGCAAAAAGTCGGAGCAAACGGAATCGGACTGTCAGAAGGAGGATTGCTTTACGTCGCCAATTTCGGCGACAAAAAAATTATTGAGGTCAAACTGGCAAAAGACGGTAAAACGGTTCTTTCAAACCGTGATCTTAATGACGGTAAAGGTTTGAATGAAAGTGTTGACGGACTTAAAGTTTGCCCGAAAGGTTACATTTTTTTCGCCGATTACGTCGGCAACGCGGTTTTTGTAACCAATCCGGCAAATGGTAAAACGGTTCTGATTGCAAAAAATCCAACGAATCCGAACTCCGACGCCAAAAAAGCCGGCGCGTTTGATCGTTGTTCCGAAGTGTGTTTGCGCGGCGGAAAACTTTACGTTGCCAATATCGATCTCGAAGACAACAACGCTCCGCATACGATTAGTGTCCTTGACCTGACCGGAATTGATTTCGATGCTCTGTTAAAATAAATTGCGAGGCGTCCTATTCCGTCCAGAATACACGACAAAAATAATCCGCAAATTTCGCTAGGAAGTGTTGATACTAATTTCGCAAAAAAACAATGATATTAGTGTCAACACACCCTAATCTTTATTTTTACCGCGAAAGACACGAATTTTCATGAAAACGATTGTTCTAAAAATCTTTTCGTAAAAATTCGTGTCTTTCGTAGTTCCAATTCATTATTGGAAATTCCTGATGGTTTTCTATTTATAAAATCCCTCAAAATAATTGGCGAAAATCTACGTAATCTGCGGACTTCCCTCTGGAAACTCTGTGGTTAATAAAAATAGACCATTACAAATCCAATTTGTTACCGTTCAGAGTATAACTCTTTATTTATCAAGAGTTTACAAAATAATGTCGAAAAAAACTATTCTTCCGAACATTCCGTAACTGCTGATATTGACAAGAGTTACATCTGAAAAACGTCTGTCCCAACCATTGATTTGAACGTCTGATTTTCATGTTAAATCGGGTAAAATCCCTATATCTAGTATTTAAAATGGCGAGAACCCCCAAAATAGCCGGTTTAGTTGCAAAGGTTTATTTCTTCGTTAAACTTTAACACACTTGCATTCCAAAGTTCGGCAGTGACGAGCCGGACAAATTCCCGTTTAAGGTTCGTTTCATCGATTTTTTACAGACCCCTGTTGCCGGAAAGCGGCAGTAAAAAAAATCATTGAGAACCGTTCACCCCGAAATAACGGAGATACTTTCAAAAAAACTACTGACTTTTTAATAAAAAAGAATTTCATTCCGTCAATTCAAGACCTTTATTTTCTTTATGATTATCATGATTATCGCCGTCATTGGCACGATGATAAGATGATAATATAGGAAAGAACTCTCTGTTTCTCAAGGGATTCGGAAGTTATAGCGTTTTGGATCACGGAACTGATGACCGCCGCAGAGGTATTTTGTTTAATTGACTTAGGACATACTCCGGTAAAAGGTATTTTCTTTCTTTAAGAATTGTCGGCTTTTTTTGTTGGCGGTTGAAGGATTTTTCGCGGCTTGGATGTTACTCAAGAAACGTTCCTATCACTTAGGAGGATTGAGAATGCCAAGGAAGCCTCAGATCGGAATCAACTCGGACTACCGCGCCGCTCAAAAAGGAGTACCGGCTTTAAGTGTTGTGTTTTCCGGTTATTACGATTCCCTTCTTCAGGCGGGCGCGTTGCCTGTTGTAATTCCCCCCTTTCCCGCAAATAAAGACCTCGACGCCAACCTAGAGCAGATGATTTCCATGCTTGATGGCGTGGTCATGATTGGAGGGGCTGACCTCGACCCGCGGCGTGATGGATTTATGCTCCATTCGTCGGTGAAACTACTTGATGAACGCCGTGAGACGTTTGACCGTTTTCTGATTGAAAAGATTGCAGAGCGCCGAGTTCCTCTTCTCGCTATCGGGACGGGGATGCAACTCCTTAACGTCTCTCAGGGAGGAACGTTGTTTCTCCACATACCGGAAGACTTGCCCAGAGCACTTCCGCACCGGGACGCGATGGATCCAAACCATCGGCACGCACTGGTGATCGAAAAAGACTCGCTCATGGAGCGGGTTTATGGCGACAACGATATTCGTGTCAACAGTTTACATCACATGGCTGTTGACGATGTTGCGCCGGGTTTTCTCGTTACGGGTCGATGCCCGGACGGTGTTGTTGAAGTGATTGAATCACTACGCCATGATTGGTTTGCTGTCGGGACGCAATTCCACCCGGAAAGTCCGTCGGCAACTGCTTTGGACGTCCATATTTTCAAAGAGTTCGTGCAAGAAATTATTGTACGAAACCGCATCATGGGAATTAATCTCCTGGAAGTAGAAGAGCCGGTGTTTGTTTAAACTTTCGACGGTAAAAGACAACACAGCCTCTTCGCAGCGACGGTTACCGGTTAATCCGGTAACCGTTTTTTACCGCAACGTTTTATGAAAAATCATTTGTCCCTTTAATCCCTATCATCCCTTTAATCCCTAATATCCCTTTAGTCCCTAATATCCCTTTAGTCCCTATCATCCCTTTATTTCCTATTGCCCCTAAAATCCCTATAACAAAGGACTTTAGGGACTAAAGGGACATTAGGGACAAATAATCAACATTTCTGTTTTTGGCAAATGATATTTTTAGAGATTCCCTTCTTCCATTGATCTTGTGTCAATCAATATGATATACTAAAAAGGGTCGTTTCAGGAATACAGGCTTCCCGTCTTCATGACTTTCCATTATCAACTCTCAATTAATCATGCGTCTTCTTCACACATCGGATTGGCATTTGGGGCAAATTTGGAATGGTCGTTCACGGAAAACGGAATCGGCGGCGTTCTTAAATTGGCTTCTTGAACTGCTCAAAAGTCAATCTGTTGACGTACTGATTGTCGCCGGAGATATTTTTGATACGGGAACGCCAAGTCCCGAAGCTCAGACCTTGTATTATCATTTTTTGCAACAAGTGTCTTCGGTTTGCCGTGCAACAGTTATTATCGCCGGAAATCATGATTCGCCGTCTTTTCTTGATGCGCCGAAAATATTGCTGCGTGAATTAAACATTTATGTTGTGGGAATTGCCGGAGAACCGGCAGAGGAAATTGTTACGGTGAACGATTCTAATCAGGAACCGGTGATGATGATTGCGGCTGTACCGTTTTTGCGTGACCGCGACCTTCGGATCAGCGGAACCGGTGAATCGGCGGAAGAAAAAGAAAATCAAAGTATTGCCGGTATTCGCCGTCATTACCAACTGGTTTGCGACGCCGCAGAGATATTACGTTGCAAGGCGAATCGGGCGATTCCTCTGGTGGTTACCGGACACCTTTTTGTTGCAGGCGGAAAAACTTCGGAAAAAGTGCGTGAAATTCATGTCGGAACACTGGGTCAATTAGGAAACGATATTTTTCCAAACGAAATCGATTATCTGGCGCTCGGACATTTGCATATTCCTCAAACGGTTGCTCATCAGGAAACACGGCGTTACAGCGGTTCGCCGGTTCCGATGAGTTTTGACGAAGCGGGTCAGGAAAAAATTGTTCTTCAAATTGACTTTGACGCTCGAACTCCGATGGTCAAACCAATTCCTGTTCCGGTTTTTTCAAAAATTGTTCGTGTGGAGGGAAATCTCGAAGAGATTCGCAAAAAATTAACCGATCCGTCTATTGGGAATAATAAACCGGAAACGCTTGTTAAATCGGAAATAATTGTTGAAGTTATTTACACAGGGACTCAACCGGAACCGGATTTAAATCGAAAGATCAATGAGATAATTTCTGAAACGAAAGAGACAATTGATGTTATCCGTATCCGCAATAACCGGATGATAACCGCAACGCCAATTCAAACATCGACTCCGGAAAAACTGGAAGAGTTGAATCCGATCATTATTTTTGAACGTCTTCTTGAAAATATACAAAAAAAAGAAGGAATAGATATTAGCGAACAAAAAAATGAATTGATGATTGCGTACAAGGAAATTCTTGACGAATGCCTAAATCGTAACGGTCAAGTTTAATTCCATCATTGAACATTCAGACCGGCAATTTCCATAAAGCACGCAGAGGACACCGATCAAACACCGATTTGCGCCGATAAGAAAAAATGAACGGCGACTAATAAAAACGATCTGCGCCAATTTTGGCAATCTGTGTTATCTGTATGCTAAAAAAATGATTCCACTGATATATTACATTTTTTTTAACAGAACAAAACGAAATGACCGCTTGGAATTGACATTGACGAAAAATCTGTGATAATGATAATCTTGTTGAATCGGCGTTGTTTTTTTGCCGAATTTTCAGCATTCTCGCAAAATTTAAGCGGGATGCCAATCTGGCAGCAGGTCGGGCAAAAAAACGGACAAATTCAGGGGTTAAGATTGAAAAACAAAAATTCCACTGATCTATTACTTTTTGAATAATTTTTTTCAACTTTACCATTAACGATAACTTATTAATTAATTAATTAAACAATTAAATTTTATGACCAACACACCAAACGAATCTGTTAACGAATTTACTGTTTCACAAGGAACCTTGCCGGGAGCCAATGAAGATTACACGGCGAAAGACCTTGAACATTTGAGCGATCAGGAACATGTACGAAAACGTCCGGCAATGTATATCGGCGATACAACTAGTCGCGGGTTACATCATTTGGTCAGCGAAGTAGTCGATAACTCCATCGACGAAGCAATGGCAGGTTTTGCCACAACAATTCTCGTACAAATTAACAACGACGGCTCTGTAACTGTTGAAGACGACGGTCGCGGAATTCCGGTTGAAGAGCATCCCGATTTGAAAAAATCAACACTCGAAGGGGTGATGACGGTTCTCAAATTCGGCGGTAAATTTTCAAAAGGCGCGTATCAAGCTTCCGGCGGTTTACACGGAGTTGGCGTAACGGTTGTTAATTTTCTTTCGGAATGGTGTGAAGTTGACGTGGCGCGCGACGGTGCGGTGTATCATCAGGAATACGCACGCGGTATTCCGAATGGTCCTGTTGAAAAAGTGGGAAAGTCCGAAAAACGCGGCACCAAAACAACTTTCATGCCCGACGAAGAAATCTTTCCCGACCGGAAATTCGATAACAATATTTTGTTCCGGCGTTTACAGGACTTAGCGTTTCTGAATCAAGGAATTAAAATCATTTTCCGCGACGCGCGAAATAACTCCGAAGAAGTTTTTCAATATCAAAACGGTTTGGTTGATTTTATTACGAACATGAATCGTTCTACCGAACCGGCACATCCTGGAGTGATTCATATTGTCGGCGATTCGGAAGGTGTTACGGTTGATGTTGCATTACAATATACAGTGGAATACACGGAAAATCTGCGATCTTACGTCAACAATATTTACACGATTGAAGGCGGCACGCATCTTTCCGGTTTTCGTACGGCATTAACGCGGACGCTGAATAATTACGGCAAAAATTCGAATCTGTTTAAGGAAAAAATAATTCCTCCAACGGGTGAAGATTTCCGTGAAGGATTAACTTCGGTCATTTCTATCCGCGTTCCGAACCCGCGATTTGAAGGACAAACGAAAACAAAACTCGGTAACAGCGAAGTCGAAGGTATTGTCAATTCGATTGTTGGCGAACAGTTAGCGAAGTTCCTTGAAGAGAATCCTAAAACGGCTCAGATTATTGTTAAAAAAGGACTGGTTGCGGCGGAAGCGCGTGAAAGTGCGCGAAAAGCGCGTGCGCTGATTCGTGAACGTAAAGGCGCACTTTCGTATGGCGGTTTACCGGGAAAGTTACGCGATTGTTCCAGCAAGGAGGTTGATAAATGTGAATTGTATCTTGTCGAGGGCGATTCAGCGGGCGGAAGTGCGGAAGGCGGACGAGTCCGTGAATATCAGGCGATTCTGCCGCTTCGGGGTAAAATTTTGAACGTTTATAAAGCGACCGACGCGAAAGTTTTAGCCAATGAAGAAATCCGCAGTATGATTGCCGCGCTGGGCAGCGGAGTCGGCGACGAAATTGATTTATCGAAACGCCGTTACGGAAAAGTGGTGATTATGACCGATGCGGACGTGGACGGTTCTCATATTCGTACCTTATTATTAACGTTCTTTTATCGTCAGATGTATGAATTGATTAAGGCGGGACATGTTTTTATTGCGTGTCCTCCGTTGTACCGGATTCGCCGTAAGGGACACGCGGATCAATATATTTCGACGGACGAGGAAATGCGTCGCATTTTGCTTGAATATGGTTTGAAAAATTCCGTTTTTGATCCGGGCGATGGTCGGACATTTGAAGGCAAGGCGATGGAAAAACTTTGTAAAACATTGGCAGGACTGGAAGAGTCGATTCTTGCTTTGGAGCGCCGCGGAATTAACCTGCGCGGACACGCCATGCGTCAAGACCCTGTTACAGCGCGGCTTCCGATTTATCATGTTTTTTATGATAAACGCGAAGAATGGTTTACAGACCGCGACAAACTCAAGGAGTTTCAAAATCAAATTGAACAAGAATCGGGTCATGAAATTTCGGTTGGCGACGGCGGTTTGGGAGACGACCCGAATATGAACGCAACAAATGTAACGGAATATCAGCCGA
>JAIRLW010000209.1 GCA_031259095.1 Planctomycetaceae bacterium
GGCGGGGAATGAATAATAACAATCTAACAAGGTTGTCGTCGCCCGTGCAACGCGGTAGGCGATGTTTCGCCCGAAACAATCAATCAAAATCACCGTTCCGACAACGAATCAATGTATCATAATGAAACGATTTTATTTAATCATTCTGTTTCTGATCATTATTTTGTATCGTAATATTGTTTTTGCGGACGGAATGATTGAGCGGGCAATGCGGACTGTTGCGGCGATTTTTCCGGCCGATCCTGACGAACCGGCAGGCGGCGGGAGCGGCGTGGTGATTTCGCCGGACGGTTACGCTTTGACGAATTTTCATGTGGTTCAGCCTTGCGGTCCCGCGATGAAATGCGGAATGGCGGATGGACAACTTTATGATGCGGTGGTGGTCGGTCTTGATCCTGTCGGCGATCTTGCTCTGATTAAACTGCTCAATCGTAACGATTTTCCGTTTTCCAATCTCGCTGATAGCGATCAGGTTGTTGTCGGCGATACGGCAATAGTGATGGGTAATCCGTTTCTGTTGGCTCTTGATTACAAACCTTGTGTTTCGCAAGGAATTATTTCCGGTGTTCATCGTTATCAATTTCCGTCCGGCACATTTTTAGAGTACACCGATTGTTTGCAAACCGACGCGGCAGTCAATCCGGGTAACAGCGGCGGACCTCTCTTCAATGAAAAAGGCGAAGTAACCGGAATTATTGGGCGTTGCTCTTTTGAAAAGCGGGGCAGAGTGAATGTCGGTATTGGTTACGCAATATCAAGTAATCAGGTACGATATTTTCTTGGCGATCTGAAGAGCGGAAGAATTGTCGATCACGCGGCGATGAATGCGGTTGTTTCGACCGACAAAGACGGACGAGTTTTGTTCGACGATGTTCTTGTAACTTCCGACGCTTACCGAAGCGGTTTACGTTACAACGATGAATTGCTGCGTTTTTCGGGTAAAGCGGTTGATACGGCGAATACGTTTAAAAATCTGATGGGTCTTTTTCCGAAACACTGGCGGTTGCCGGTTACTGTTCGTGGAAAGAATGGTGAACGGTTGGAATTAACGGTTCGGCTTGGCGGTTTGCACAGCGAAGCGGAACTGATTGAAATGACTGAAAAAATGATTGAACCGCCGATTGTTCCGCCGGATTTTAAAAAATTACAACAAAAACGCAGCCGCAAGGAAAAAGAAACGGAAAAGGAAAACGGCACAAAAAAAGAAACGAAAAAAATTCCAGACGGTTTTAAAGAGATTGAAACTCCCGGTCCCGACGGTCAATCGATTAAATTGTTGCAAAAAGAATTCTTTATTCCTGAAACTGTTAAACCGTTTTATGAAAAACAACGCGGTTACGCTAATTGTTATTTTAACCGTCTTGAACTGAAACGGGTACTCCATCATTGGCGCAATAATATTGATACTTCGAACGATACGGAATGGACATGTTCCGGTCAACTGAAAAATCGTGCGGACTCTTTTTCGTTTCATATTGACGACAAAGGCGTCCGATATGAATTGCCGGTTGAGACGGGGTTTTGGAACGCCGATCTGATGCTTCAAACGGAAGTGTTTATTGTCGATCCGATCACGCATTATCAATCGCCGCGCGGAAGCGGAGGTTTGTTTACTGCGATTTATTTGTTGCGGCAATTAGCGGTGAAAGAAACGATTCAGGACGGCGAAACCGTGTATGTCGGTACGGCGCCGATCAACGGCGATACGAATAAATTGTACGATGTTTGCGAAACGGCATGGCGCGGCAATAATGTACGTTTTTATTTCGATACGGAAACCGGAGCGGTTGCGCTGGTTGAAATGTCGGGAAGCAGTCTTGATTTTCCTTCCGAAATTTTGTTTCGTAAAAATTCCGGTAACAAACCAGAATGGGAAATCCGGTATGGACGGCTTCTTTTCGGAACATTCGAAATAAACAATTGGACAGCGTCGTTGCCGATTGAAAAATTTTTGTATAATAAAACTGATGAAAAACCGGCAAAGAATACCGTCATTCAACGTGAACCGTCGGTTATTACCGAAACATTGACGAAAATAGTTAAAATCTATGGTGCGGGCAATATTCCCGGAATGCACGGTTATCAGACGGGAATTATTATTTCACAAAATGGAGATATTCTAACGGCGATTACTTCTGCATTGCAGGCTGATCCGATTCGTGTTGTTTTGGATTCCGGACGAAAATTTGAAGCACGGCTGACGGGCGCCGATCCTGTGATGGAACTTGCGCTGCTCAAAATTCCCGCAACCGATTTACCCTATTTTTCGCTACAAAATAATTCGTCAACTATTTCTGATCCGCAGATTGGCGATTCGGTTTTTGCGGTATCCAATCCGTTTAATATTGCGGAAGGCAATGAACCGGCAAGTGTTCAACACGGTTGTATTGCCGCCAAAACGACGCTTCGGGCAAGACGCGGAGTTTTTGAAACACCGTATCGGGGAGCAATTTTTGTTGTCGATATGACGGTCAACAATCCCGGATCCTGCGGCGGTGCGTTGATTTCAGCGGAAACCGGCAACCTGCTTGGTATCATCGGCAAGGAATTACGTAACAGAGAAAATAATACTTGGCTTAATTACGCGATTCCGGTAACGTCATTTCGGGACAAGGTGCGGGAGATGATGCTTCAAGCCGAAGAATCGGATAAAAAAACAATCAAAGAGTCGGCGGGAATTTCACAACCGCAACTCATGATACCGAAAACGATTGCGCCGGAACGTGAATTGATTCCCGAAGACACGGTTCCATTGTTTCAGCATTGGGGATTTATTCTTGTGCCGCCGGTTGAGGGACGAACACCGCCGTTTATTGATTCGGTTCGGCTTGGCAGTGAGGCGGCACAACTTGGTTTAATGCCGGACGATTTAATTGTTATGGTCAACAATCATTTAACGCCGTCGTTGTCTGCGGTTGAGTATCAGATTCATCAAGCGGTTGAAGGCGAACCAATTATTTTAACGATAGAGCGTCAAATGACTCTCATTGATTTCACGTTTTCTGGAAAAAAGAAATGATAATTCCGGTTATTTTGCCAAATTTTCGACAACTTCAAGAATTTTTGTTCAATTAAGAAATCTCAAAGTAATTTTATGTCTTTTTCATACAATATTGGAATTATTGGCGGCGGTCGGATTGGTTTACCGTATCACTTAATTCAGATGCTTGAACAACGTCTGAAGTGTCCGTTGTACGAATTGACAACGGCAATTCTTGGTATGGCGTTCAAAGGAAACAGCGACGACAAACGCGATAGTTTATCGTACAAATTAAAAAAATTACTCCAACTCAAATCAAAAAAAGTTTTTTGTTCCGATCCGTTTGTCAAAGATGATTCGGAACTCGTCCCCGAATCAGACGCAATCGCCAACGCCGATATTATTTTCATCGGCACGCCGCATTCCTGTTATAAAAAATTAAACATTCCGGATGGAAAAGAAATCGTTGATATCTGGGGCATTTTGGAACAAGGAAATACGTAAAAAATTGTAATATTTTAGCGGAATTTTCAATGACAGCCGTCTTTTTTGTCCTATTTTTATTTTTACCGCGAAAAAACATGAATTTTCACGAAAATAAAATATTAGAACAATAATTTTTTTTGCGTCCATTTTGTGTATTTCGAGGTAGGGGACATTAGGGACAAATAATCAATTAATTAAAAGAATTAAAAGAATTAAAAATCTTTCGGCAAACGATATTTTTAGAGATTCCCTATCTTTTATCATTACAGAGTTGCTTCTTCAAAAAATCTGGCGACTTGTTTGGAGCAGTCATCGGAGATGAAACCGTATCTATTTCGGTCTTTTGCGGAAACTAACCACAATTTAGGACGAACAGCCATTCGGTCACAAAATGCCTGAATCTGATCCGCACGAGTCATCGTGTCAACATGTCCGTGAACAATCATAATTGGTTGGCGAACATTTTTGACCAACGGCGCAGAATTGACAAATCGGCAACCGTACCAGAATCCAAGAATACAACGCCGCCAAGCATAAACAAGAGAAATAATCGGACATGTTACTGAATAAACCAACGCCCGAAGAAAAAGCGATATCACAAGAAAAATTCGACGTCGTGAAATTCGCGTTGATTGACGGATTGATTTAAAGAGTATTTCACGGCAATTTCTGTGAAACAGACGGTTTTCCGGCATTGGAGCATCCAGAACAACAGATCGTACCCGATGATCGGTTCCGGCGGCACAAAGAGCAATATTGGCGCCTTTTCCAAGTCCAAAAATACAAATACCTTGCGGATTGGTTTCTGGTCGTGAACATAGATAAGTAATCGCCGCCTGAACATCATCCATATCTGTTGTGGTGATCCATGGCGTTGCTTGCGTGTGGTAATCGAAATCGCTTTTGCCGTGATTACGGAAGTCAAACGTCATCACATCAAACCCTTGATTCCGTAATTGATCGAGGTAAGGACTGACACTCATTTGATTTCCGTTAAATTCATGGCAGAACAACACATTGCCTTTTCGGACATTCGATTTGTGTGAAAGTAATGTTCCTCGCAACGTGATTTTATTATCACTCCGAAATTCAATCTCTTCACCGTCTAAAGGTTGTGTTGCGAAACGAAGGGGCAACCAAGGAGTTCCCGAAAAAAGATTTCTGGAACGCTGACGTGATGATAAAAAGAAAATCCGCTCAATCAGATGCAACACGAGTGTAAACACGATTGCAATAAAAAGAGGGAGACCTGCGGTATAGTAAAGAGTTGTGTACACAATAGTTGTTAAAAAATGACCAATGGAAAGCGCCGTAACCTGTTCAAAGTCCAAAATAACTATCCAAAATAATTATTCAAAAGGAACTTCTAAAAACTTATTTCTTTGCAAACTAAAATCGACCGAAATCGACCAAAATCGATTTTAGTTGATTTCGGTCGATAAAAAAATGAGTTTTTAGAAGTTACCCAAAATAATTCCAAATTTGCGGTTTTTCCACTTTATTCCATCTTCCACTTCATTATTTATTTTCGGAAGGTTTTTAATGGTTTTCGAATTGAACTGTTCAATTTTGCGTTTTAGCGGTCACCGCAACAATGACGGCAAGGTAAAACAAATAAGATTGAAAAACTTCAATTAGCGTTATTTTGAGAGAAACTGTTTAATTTGGATAAAATAAGGCTAATAATTAATATAGTTAATGTAGGTTAATACTTTCCTGCATGGATATTACCATAACATCCATTTTTAAAGTTCGGGTTATGATAGCAATCTAAAAATATTTGTATAGGGCATGAGTTCAAAAAAAATGAAAAAAACAGGAAATCCCCACTAAAGAGGGGTATTTTCTTTTCAGAAGTTTGGGAAAATAGGCAAAAATCATTTAATGGGTAGTTTTCAGTGGACGGTTTTAACTGACAACGCCCACATAATCAATCAACACCAACCAATAAACAACTGATAAAAAAATGGGTATTATTGCTATTCAGTATCAAACGGCTAATGATTCGCCGCTTCTTGTCGCGTTTAACCGAGAGGAACGAATTAGCCGTTCATCGCAGGCTCCGCGTATCCAATCGGGTCGTCCCCGCGTTGTTTGCGGGATTGACCGCAAAGACGGCGGAACATGGGCAGGAGTCAATCAGCACGGTCTTTTTGTTGCTGTTGTTAATTGTCCGAAACGGTCAGTTCCGTTTGAACCGCGTTCACGCGGATTGCTTTGCAGAGAACTTTTAGCGGCAAAGGATGCGGAAGAAGCATTAGAAAAAGCGTTTCAGGAACTTTCGACCGGTTGTTATGCTGGAGGAAATTTTCTTTGTGTTGATCGTTTCAGCGGCGGTGTGGCTTATAGCGGAGACGAAGTTGAAATCGAAAAGTTGCGACCCGGTTTGCATCTTCTTACCGCAAACAGATTAAACGATTACAACGATCCGCGTCAAGAATTTGTGCGGCGACTTTTGACCCTGCAACGTCTTGATTCGGCGGTTTCATTTCTAGCGGTTGCCAGCCGGACATTTTCCCGTAAACCGGATGAATATGGAAAACGCGGCATTGTGATTGATGAACAGGATTTTGGTACAGTTTCCTCAATGCTTCTTTCTCTAACGGAACGCACACAACGTTCTATTATGCAGTACGCCGCCGGGCCGCCGAATGAAAAACCGTATGAAGATATTTCGGCATTGCTTCGTCAAGTTCTTTCAACAGAGCGGGCGAACCGTGCCGCCGCAGCCGCCAAAGAAGCCGCAGCCGCAGCAGCAGCTACCGCAACAACAACGACAACAACAACAACGTGAACAGAAACAAAAAATGATTTAAGAAGATTTAAGAAAAAGTACAGATTATCGGACGACTCCAAATTCATGAACGGCTTCCACCAGAGTGATTGCGTTTTCGACAGGAGTTTGCGGCATGATCCCGTGTCCGAGATTGAAAATAAATCCCGGACGCCGTTCAACTTGGCGTAAAATATGTTGAACCGATTGACGAATAATGTCGTGATTGGTCAGCAAAATAGCCGGATCAAGATTTCCCTGAACAGCATAATCCGAACCAACAATATTCCACGCCTGATCAATAGCAATCCGCCAATCAATTCCAATCACATGTCCACCGGCATCCCGAATATCCGGCAATAAAACAGGATTTCCCGGTCCGAAATGAATAATAGGCGTTCCCGGTATGATTAAATCAATCAACATTCGGGAATAAGGTTTTACATATTTTTTGTAATCTTCATCGGAAAGGCAACCCACCCAACTGTCGAATATCTGAACAATTTGAACACCGGCATTGATTTGACTGTTAAGATACCGTGCGGTTGAGACGGCAAACTTTCTCATTATTTCCTGCCATTCATTGGGGCAAACATGCATGAATGCTTTAACCTGCCGGAAATTCCGGCTGCTATTACCTTCAATTGCATAAGCAGCCAGAGTGAACGGAGCGCCGGCAAAACCAATCAGCGGTAATGAATCGTCAAGACCTTCACGAGTGTATCGAATGGTGTTCATCACAAATTCCAA
>JAIRLW010000216.1 GCA_031259095.1 Planctomycetaceae bacterium
ACCCCTACCCCGTTGGGGTAGGCTATAATCTTAACGCCCTTTCAGGGCTAATGTAAAAAAAGAATAATTCCGCTGATAGATTGCGAAATTTTTTGTTCCAACCTCTGGAATGGCGAATCTCTTTTCGGTAAAACAGAACCCGAACTTGGAAAAGTTGCCGTATTGTCTTTAGACAATGGTTCATTGTCTAAAGACAATGGCGCATTGTCTAAAGACTTTGATGTGTGAGTGTTTAAGATTTAGTTCTGTTTTATCAAAAATTTTACAGCAAAGGAATGATTTATGCCTAACAGATCAGATTGGTTTCCTGGTCCGCGTGCGGATCAGATTTTGATGGCGAAGGATTGGCTGAGCATTTTGAACCGTCCGACGCCGTCTTGGAGGGTTCCGTCTCCCAATGGTCCCTTAGATCAAGGAACTTTAGGGACAATTGGGACTTTTGGAACCAATGATTTTTTTATTGGGCTTCAACCTCACAGGCTAAGATATGACGACGATTCGGTTGACCGGGTTTTTCAAAAAAGCCTAGAATGCCGTTAATTTTGACCATTTTTCCTAGATACGGTTTCAAATCAACCCCAGCAGCCGGTGAAACCAAACAGATAATTTGTTCCTGTTCATCCACGAGCGCATAAGGCGGATGACCTTTGGGCAACGGTTGAAATGCTCCGAGTTTACCTGCCAAATCAAATTCAGTTGTTTTTCCGTTTGCTAACGGAGTCGGCGCGGACGTGGAAGTTTTAACTGTTGCTGCAATTTTCGACGCCGACTGCGATGGCGAAACCGAGAGTGAAGTTGCCGGATTCATGGGAGCGGGAGCGCCGCTGTTGGAAGCCGAACCTGTAGGAACATTCGGAATGGCGTTTGACGAATATAAAGCGGCCAATGTTGGAGAAGTCGGTAAATAACCGCTCCGAAATTGCCGACGCATTGCAATTTCTCGGCGTACTGCTTTGGTTCGCTGAAGTGTTTCGACCAAATGATAAACTTTTTCCAAATCCGAATTAGTCGGTGCAACCTCATAAAGTTCACTGCCGCGATGAATCAAGACGTCAAAAACCCATTCTTCGGTTGGACGCGTCAAAGCAATCCTCGTTTCCTCTTTCAATTCTTCAAACGCATTCTGAAACGGGTCCGGCTCTTTGGGCAAGTTAATCGTTTGAAATTGTTTCGATTGATTGGAAGCAAGTTTATCGGAAAGAGACGGAAGATTGACCATTGTTTTTTGGGGCGTAACCGCTTCGTTTGCCGGAATATTGGTCAATCGCGGAGTTGGCAATTTGACCGGACGTGTCGGCGGAGGAACAATCGGTTCCGATTTATCAACGTTTCCGCTTTCAACGTCGGATTCTCCATGCTCATAAGTAACCTGAACAATTGACCGTTTCGGCGAAATCCGTTGAGCAGTTTGCATCAACGCCGGAAGCATTAACGCATCGCGTGAAACCCAACGAAATTCCCCGCTTGGCGGAACGATCTTAAACCAAAGCGGACTCGCAATATTTTCCGGCGTTTCCAAGCGGTCAAGCACAAAAACTTTTTCTCCTTTTTTGAGTTTTACTTGAACCGTATCACAAAGTTTTGTGTTTTCACTTCCAACCCGCGACGCTAAACCGTCGGCAATAACTCTTCCGATATTGTTTGTTCCAAGATCAACATATCTTGCGCTAATCCACGAAAAACTTCCTATGGGCGGACGAATCGCGCACCATTCTTCCGTTTCATAATAAACTTCGACCTTATCTCCAAGCCACAGTTGGGAGGTTGGATAAAATTCTATTCCGGGACCGCTGCGCACAAAAGTTTCCGTCACGGCAACGGACGCATAATAAGGATATTGCTCCGAAGCGGTAACTACAGAAGAAAACAGAAATAGAAATGGTAAAATAATCAAATGGAACGGGCGCATCGTTTTGAATAAAAGGGGACACATTTTTATCGATTCGACTTTTACGAAAATAGTTCAAAACTGTCAAGACCAATTTTAGTTGTCCGAGTCTTTTTTTTCTTTGAGAGCAGAGTAAAATAAAACAATTCCGAAATAGTCGGGACTAAAATCGACAGAAGTCGAATAAAAGAATCTTTAGGTTTATATGCCCAAAAAAGTATTACTTGATGTTGATCCTGGGATAGTCGATGCGATGACCCTTTGTTTAGCGGTGTTTGATCCGACTATTGAGATTGTTGCGATTACCAGTGTTGGCGGCAATGTTCCTGCGCCGTTGGCGGCGAAAAATCTTCAGGCAATCATCGAATTTCTTGATCCGCCTCGTCTGCCGCGGCTTGGCATGGGCAACGAACCCGATGAACATCCGCCGGTCGATTTCCGACATGTTTATGGATTTGACGGTTTAGGCGGAACTCCATTGCCGGTTGCAGAGTTGCGGTCACAACATCCGGCGGAAAAGGTTATTTGCGACGCAATCCGTAGTGATCCTGAAAATGTGATTATTATTTGTATGGGACCTTTGACCAATATTGCGCGGGCAATGATACGCGATCCTGAGTTGCCGCAAATGGTTCGGCATCTTTACATTACCGGCGGAACCATCAACGCACATGGTAATGTTTCACCGTGTGCGGAATTTAATATTTTTGCCGATGTTCACGCTGCTCATACGGTTTTTCACGCACCGTGTACGAAAACATTGGTTCCGTTGGAGGTAACCAATCAGGTCATGTTTACGCTTGCCCAGTTTGATCAACTTCCAGATGAAAGTTGCAAATTGGGACAACTGCTTCGAAGTATGATTTTGCCGGCGTTCAACGCTTATCGTCAATGTTATGCCCTTGAGGGGATTCACATACATGATTTGATTACTTATTTTGTGATGACGCATCCTGAATGGTTTGAAACGCAGGAGATGACGGTTGATATTGAGACGGAAGGACATTTAACACGTGGAATGACGGTTTTTGATTTACGTAATATCCCTGAGTTGCCTGCCAAGACCGATGTTGTTACTCAAATAAACGCTAAAACTGTTCTTCGTGAAATTATGACCGGTCTCTGCGACGCCGCCAACCAAATGGAATAAAAATGCGGCAACTTCTAAAAACTCGGAAAATTATTTCAATCAATCGATTTCAGTTGACTTTGGTCGAAAAAACAGGTTTTTAGAAATTCCCATGTTCATTTTTCATTTTGTGAAATGAACCGGTTTTCAAAAATTGCAGACAGGTAATGAAAACCTCTTCTGTCATCAGCATTTCGCCATGTCCGACGTCGAATCGAATCCATTCTTCCGCTCCATCCAGCTG
>JAIRLW010000255.1 GCA_031259095.1 Planctomycetaceae bacterium
CTTCAAAAAGTCGGCGAACCGTGGCAAGCGGTTTTTACGGCGGAGGATATGAACGCTTATTTTGCGGTGGAACTAAGCAAAAAGGGAGCGAATTTTTTTCCCAACGAAATAACCCAACCGCGTTTAGCATTTTCAGACCGACAAGTTGATTTTGCTTGTCAGATAACACAGGGATCCTTTTCCGGCATTCTCCATTTTACGCTTGGTTTGACGCTTCCAGAACCGAACCGATTGATGATTCGTATCAAAAATGCAAAACTTGGGAAATTGCCGATTTCCAAAGAGATTCCGGTAAAATTTCTTGTTCAGACTCTTGAAAAAAAATATCAGATACAACAAGGAACAGAAGCGGGTGATCCGGTAATCACGGTTATTTTGAACATGAAATACGGCAAAAATTGTTTCGTGTTGTTGGATGGTATTATCTTTCAGGATGGAATGGTTCATCTCTCCGGTACCACCGAATTACCCAACAACCAAGATTGATAAAACGTCACCGACATAATTGTCTATTTTGCGGGAACTTCTAAAAACTCGTTTTTTGATCGACCAAACTCGACTAAAATCGATTTCGGTCGATTTCAGTCGAGTTTTTTTAACCTTCAAGAATACCGAGAGAAGTCCGCAGATTACGTGTTCCGAAATAAACGCCTGAGTTACGATAAATTGCGAATATGTTGCGCGGCGAGTTCGATTTCTTTTGGTTCTACAAGAATAATCGGCGATGTTGGCGGTAAATAGTCAAGCAATGACGCCGCAACCGCTTCGTTGGGCAATAATCGTGTCAGATCGATTTTGTTCACATTTTCAAGTGATCGTTGTGTTGTAAGATCAAAACGACGAATTGATTCAATTTCCTCGTCGAAAAATTCTACCCGAACCGGTTGTTCCCAGTCGGGAGCAAAAAGATCAAAAATAGAACCGCGAACCGCAAACTCTCCGGGTAAATCAACCGCCGGCGTGCTGTGATAACCGCTTTCAACAAGAAATCGGCGCAACTGTTCAGGATTAACCCGTTTGCCAACCTGAAGCGTTTGCGTTCGCTCCGCAAGAAGTCTTTTTGACGGAACCGGTTGTAACAAAGCAAGAATCGCCGAAACAATTATTAACGGGGAACATGAATCGCCCGATAATTGTTTCAACACCCGAATCCGTTGCCCGAACAAATCATCCGCCAAAACGAAAACATTGTCTTCGATTTTTTTTTCTTCCGTTTCACTAACCGAAGTTCGATGTTCTAATGCCGGAAATATCAGATTTTTTGCGGTTGGCATAAACAATTCAAGATCATCCGCGATTTGTTCGGCTTGCTCTGTTACAGCGGTAATAACCAGAATCGGCATGTTTCCGGTTTGCCGAATGACCGCAACCGCCAGCGCACGCGCACCGTCATAAACTCCATCCACAGAAATGGACTTTCCAGACCAAAGTTCCGAAACCGCTCCGGCAAATGACGTATCGTCAAAAAGATGTTGCGAAAATGAAGGAATACTACTGAACATATTTTATTAAGCCCGTAACGCAACATGGTGTTCTTGGATGAACGTTAAAAAGTCTTTGTGGAACGATTCGATTTCTTCACCGGAAAGCGTGTGATCCGGCGCACCGATCCAAAATCGGAACGAATAACTGGCGGTTCCTTTTTCCAGTCCTTTTCCGCGATACGAAACAAGCATTTCACGCCGTACAATTAACGAATTTTTGAACTGATCAAGAACCGCTTCAAGTTGATCGAATCCCTGATCAATATTCCAAATCAACGAAAAATCCTGCCACGATAACGGATAGCGCGGCGGTTCTTCAAAACGGATTTCAGGATAAAGCGTTCCGTTAATATGATCGAGTTCCAATTCAAACCAAACCGTTTGTCCGCCTTCGGGACAAATTTTGTTCATCAATTCTTTGTCGAAAACGCCCATACTGCCTAGATAATTGTTACCGGATTGAACGGCAATCCAGCAGCCCGGAATATGCCATGATCCTTCGGTAAATAATTGTTCCGACTGTTGCATTGCGCCGTCGGTGAAACGAATATTTCGGACTCCGCAAACGGTTAAAACATCTTCGACGGCGGATTTCACCGAAAGATAAAAATCCTCCAGCGATCCGGAACGTTGAAACGCAATTCCCGCCAGACGATGTTTTTCGTTACACTCGCGGTTTTTACCGACCGGATAAAATGTCCGACCGATTTCAAATAATCGGAACGCATCGCGGAACGGACGGTTTTTCGGAATTAACGCCAAAAGATTCGGAATTAGTGTTGTACGAAGCCGGGTTGTTTCCGGCGACGTCGGATTTCGTAACACAAGAGTTTCGGTAGGGTCAAAGTCGAGTGTTTTAAGCCAATGATCGTTGAACCAAACGTAATTGTGTACTTCGAGAAACCGATGTCCGGCGGCAAGAATCCGTCGGATTTTGTGTTCCATTTTAAGCGGTTTCTCAATAAACAACGGCTTAATCGGTTGCGACGGCGTTACCGGCGGAATATTATCGAAACCAAAAATCCGTAACACTTCTTCAACAATGTCTTCGGGAATCGAAATATCTTTTTTGCTGCGGAATGATGGAACGCCGACAACAAGCGGTTGACTGGTTCCGTCCGATTTATTATTTCCATCGGATTGATTATTTCCGTTTAATTTATTGCCGTTGACTGAATTATTGTTTTGATATTCCGCTTGAAAGCCGAGCGAATGTAAAATATTCAGAACTTGTTCAGTCGGAAGACTGATTCCGGCGAGTTGTTCCAAACGACCGGCGGGAATGGTCATCGTTCGAACTTCATCTTGTAAATCACCGTCAACGGTGAAACGGCTTAAAACATTGAGATTTGCGCCGGATTCTTCAATCAGTTTCAAAATCCGTGCAATACCGGTTTTGACATTCGACGGCGGCTGAGATTTTTCATAACGTTGTGAAGCGTCGGTTTTGAGATCGAGTCTGCCGGAGGTTCGTCGAATTCGGGCGGCTTTGAAATTGGCGGATTCCAGTAACAGTTTTGTCGTTGACGCGGTAACTTCGGTTTCGAGACCGCCCATAATTCCGGCAAGAGCGACCGGACGATCTTCACCGTTTGGACATTTACCCCAGATGAGTAAATCTTCGGGCAATAAATTTCGGGTTTGCCCGTCAAGCGTTTCAAATTGTTCGTTCCGCCCCATTGTTGCGACACGAATTCCGCCGAGTTTGTCAGCGTCAAACGCATGAGTCGGCTGTCCGATTTCCCAGTTGACATAATTTGTAACATCGACGAGCAGATTATACGATCTCATTCCGAGCGCGTGAAGCCGACGCTGCATAAACAGCGGAGAGGGAATCGTTCCGCGCGTCTGAAATTCGATACAACCGTAACAAGGACAATTTTCGTAATCATTATTTTTCAACGGATAAACCGGAAGATGATCAAACGCGGATAAATTGAGTTGCGTTAATGGTTGTAATTTCCGGTGAAAGACGGCGGAAAATTCTCTGGCGAATCCGTAATGTCCCCAGAGATCGGGTCGATGGGTTAGACTTTTGTTGTCGATTTCGATTAACGTATCGTTTTCAGGAACAAATTGTTCTAACGGCGTTCCCGGTTCGATGTTGTCGGGACATTCTAAAACGATTTCGTGCCAGCCGGACATTCCCAATTCTGCTGCGCTGCACAAAATTCCTTGACTTGGTTTACCGGCAAGTTCTGATTGTTCAATTTTGATATTGCCGGCTAACACGGTCCCGATTTTTGCGAATGGAGTTTTGAGACCGACTCGGACATTGGGTGCGCCGCAAACGGTTGAGTAGATTTTTTGACCGCAATCAATTCGGCAAAACGTCAATTTATCCGTTAGTTTTTCAACACTTTTCACTTCGCCGATCACCACATTTTTAACGAAACGCCGGATTTCCTTAATTCCTTCGACTTCCGCCGTTGCCAACGTGATTCGGTTGACGATTTCTTTTACTTCGAGACCGTTGAGATCAACGTAATCCGAAATCCAATCAAGAGAGATAAACATAATTTCATTAACAAATAAAATGTCTTTAGGTAACTTCTAAAAACTCATTTTTTTGATCGACCGAAATCGACTAAAATCGATTTTAGTCGATTTCGGTCAATTTTAATCTGTGAAGAAATAAGTTATTAGAAGTTACCTTTAAACTGGTCGAACATCCCGCGACGCTCAAAATTTCGAGCATTTTCCCAGAAAACAACAACGTCGTCAAGAGTGTCCGCGATTTTTTCGGGCAAGCGTCTTTTACAAAACAAGAATATCGGCGTTGCTCTACGCTAATGCTGATTACCTGTTTTCCTCAAAGAGGCAGGCAACGTTTCGCCGACGCGACTTTTTGGAAAAAGACCGCTATCTTATAAAGTTGCCTGCCTCTTGATTTTTGACATAACCTCTTTCCACGATTTCCAACCGTCAAAGTTTTAGGCGATTCTCATCTCTTGCTAATTTTTGAGCGATTTGTTATTCTTTTAGGGACTTCTCAAAACTTATTTTTTGACCGCATAACAATCGCTTTTTGCCGATTGCAATCGAATAAAATAATTTTTTGTAATATATCAGCGGAATTTTCCAAAACATCTTTAACAGTTTTCGCAAACCTTATTTTCAACCTAATTTTTTCCTAACGATTGTTTAAAATAACCTCAGTAGAGACGCAATGCCTTGTGTCTCTACAAACCTCATTACCTCATTAAAAACGTAAACAAATAATGAGGTAATGAGGTTGGTTGTGGGGGGAATCATTTTGCTACTGAGGTTGTTTTAAACAATCGTTAAGAAAATTAGGTGGAAATGAGGTTGTTTGTCCAAATTCAGACGTGTAAAAAAGATTCCGCTGATAGATTACAATTTTTTTTTCCGAAGTTTTAGGCGTTGCTTTTACAATTTTCCGATCAAAATTTGAAACCGGTATGATTTTTTTTCCTATGAGTTCAGACAAATTGTTACGTTGTTTTTTTGCGTTGTTTTTTAATTTTTTCCTTTTGATTATTCCGCTTTGGTCAGCCGAACCGGAACACGAATTTATCCGATT
>JAIRLW010000278.1 GCA_031259095.1 Planctomycetaceae bacterium
GGCGGACGATCAACTCATGCAAATTGAGGAAGAACGCCGGTTATTTTTTGTTGGAATTACTCGGGCGCGGGAAGAACTTCGTCTCAGCCGTGCGGAACGCCGTGATTTTCGCGGTGTGTATTCTTCGACGATTTATAGTCGTTTTTTGGTGGAAATTTCGCATGACGCTAATGTGATTCAATATGATTCGCCGGACGATTTTCTTGAAAGCGAAGATTTCGGTAACGGTATTCGGTTAGTGCATGAAAAAAGTTTAACGGTGAGCGATCAAGATATCGAATATAACGATAATCTCGGCGAATCGGAAAATGACGCGATTCATGAAAAATACGATGACGATGATCAACCGATCAATCGCATACCGCCGCGAAAAAAGAAATCGATCAGAAAAATTTCCGCAACACTAATGACCGCCGCCGAATTACAACAACAACAACAACAACAACAACAACAACAACAAATGAAAAATAAAAAAAATGAAAATAATGAATAGTTGAACGTGTAACGTTAGCAGAGTTTCTATCGTTCCGATAATGTCTATTTTTTTGATCAAGTTATACCATAAGCAGTCAGATTATAATGTTTAAAATTATAATGTTTAAAATTATGTATAGAATCAAACGATATTTTTTGTATCAATTAATATTCCGTCCCGTTAGAGACGACATGTTGGTAACATTTGTTGGCGTCCGATTTTAACCGCTATCGCGTCCCTACGGGACGCCTGTTTTTAATTGCCATCATTTTCTACCAACATGTTGTCCCTAACGGGACAAAAATACCAACATTTGTATTGTTGCAATAATTAAAACATGATAATGACGTTTGCCGAAAGCATATGTTCGCCCACAGCCTTAACGAGACAATACGCTCATCTGTTGTGTTTACTCATGAACTTTAAAATGATCTAAAATTTTCGATACGGTTTTAAGTTACTATCCTATAACAATTGAAAGGAGTTGAATGATGAAATTACATTATTCTTTTATCTATTTTCGGACGAATATTTTCTTTGCGGTGATGTTGACGATTATTTTCATGTCTAAGATGTGGGCAAATGATTTTGGTTATCCGCAACCGGAACGTTCTGAACAGAGCGAAGACTATTTCGGAACAACGGTTGCCGATCCTTACCGTTGGATGGAAACCAACGGAACGCCGGAATTAACCGCGTGGATTGATGCTGAAAATCAATTGACCGAACAATATCTCCGTACCATTCCGTTTCGTGATTCTCTCCGAAAACGGTTGACGGAAGTGGTCAATTATCCGAAGTATTCGTTACCTTGGAACCGGACAGGCAAACGGTTTTTCTTTAAAAACGATGGGTTACAAAATCAATCGGTGTTGTATGTTCTTGACGAGCCGGATGCGAAGCCGCGAGTTTTGCTTGATCCGAACAAACTTTCCGAAGACGGAACGGTTAGTTTACAACGTGCGGTTGTTTCCAAAGACGGAAAATATTTGGCGTATTCTCTTGCCCGAAGCGGTTCGGATTGGAATGAGATCAATGTTTTGAAAATTGATTCGGGTGAAAAATTATTGGATCAAATTGATTGGGTTAAATTTTCCGGTATTGCGTGGCATGGCGGCGGATTTTATTACAGTCGTTACAACGCTCCGCCTGAAGGTAAAAAATTGACCGCGAAAAATGAAAACCACAAGATTTTTTTCCATCAACTTGGTACGGATCAAAAGGACGATTTATTGATTCGTGAAGATCGTGAACATCCACTCCGAAATCGTAGTGCAAAAACCGATCAGGAAGAACGTTATCTTTTTATTTACGAATCCGAATCGACTTATGGTAACACTTTGGAGTTTAAGAATCTGACGCAATCCGGCGCGGTATTTCAAACGGCGGTGAATGATTTCCGTTCGGAGCAGGAAGTTGTTACAGTTTTGGGCGATACGTTCTATTTGCTGACAGACCGGAATGCGTCGAATAAACGGCTTGTTGCGGTTAATCCGGCGAATCCGCAACCGGAACACTGGACTGATATTATTCCCGAATCGGATTCATTGCTTCAAAGCGTCCATTGTATCGGCGGAAAATTTATCGCAACTTATTTGAAAGACGCGGCAAATATTGCGTACGTTTATGATGTTACAGGAAAAAGACTTCGGGAAATTGAATTGCCGACGCTTGGAATTGCCGGTTTTTCCGGTAACAAAGACGAAACGGAATTTTTTCAATCGTTCACGTCTTATCTTTATCCTACGGTTATTTATCGTTGCGATATTGAAACCGGCAAACGTTCCGAGTTATTTCCGTCCGAAATTGATTTCAAGCCGAAAAATTATGTAACAGAACGTGCGTGGTATGAAAATTCCGCAGGAAAAAAGGTTCCGGTGTTTTTAACATACAAAAAAGGATTTTTGCGAAACGGTAACAATCCGGTGTTGCTTTACGGTTATGGCGGTTTCAATATTAGTGTGAGTCCGGCGTTTTCGCCGTATCGGTTGCCGTTTTTGGAACACGGCGGAATTTTTGCCCATGCTGTTTTGCGCGGCGGCGGCGAATACGGTGAAGACTGGCATCAAGCCGGTACAAAATTAAAGAAACAAAAAGTGTTCGACGATTTCGCGGCGGTAGCGGAATTTTTAATCAAGGAACGATATACGTTACCGGAAAAGTTAGCGATTCAGGGCGGATCGAATGGCGGTTTATTGGTTGGCGCGTCGGTAACGCAACGACCAACACTTTTCAGAGCGGCAGTGATACAAGTAGGAGTTCTTGATATGTTACGGTATCACAAAGCCACTATTGGCTGGGCGTGGGCAACCGATTACGGAACCAGCGAAGAAAGTAAGAAAATGTTTGAATATTTGTTCCGATATTCTCCGTTACACAATATTAAATCCGGCGTTGACTATCCGGCGATATTAGTAACAACATCGGATCACGATGATCGCGTTGTTCCGGCGCATTCCTTCAAATTCACGGCGGAAATGCAGGCGAAAAGTACAAGCAACTATCCTGCGTATATCCGAATTGAAACCAAAGCCGGACACGGCGCCGGTAAACCGATCAGTAAACAAATCGAAGAATCCGCCGATATTTGGGCGTTTATTATGGATCAACTCGGCATGAAATGGTAAAAAGATATTACAGATTCATGTTCGATATTTTTCACGGTTGAAATAAGGTTGTTTTCCAGACAATTACGAAAAATGAAAATAAGGAATCTCTAAAAATTTATTTTTTAACCACAACGTTTGATGAAAAATCAATATCATTTGTCCCTAATGTCCCTATCGTCCCTAAAGTCCCTCTAAAAAAGGACATTAATGACCAATAATCAATTAATTAAAAATCTTTTAGCAAACGATATTTTTAGAATTTAATATGAACATAGCTATTATTGGCGCTGGAATCAGCGGACTTTCGGCGGCATATCGGTTGAGACAACTTGTTCCCGACGCAACAATCCGCGTATTCGACCGCATGAACCGATGCGGCGGTGTTCTTGAAACATTAAATCGGGACGGTTTTCAAATCGAACAGAGCGCGGATAATTTTATTACAACAATTCCTTACGGAGTTACACTTTGTAAAGAACTGGGACTTGGCGAACAACTTGTTCAGACTAATCCTTCTGTACGTCGGACTTATGTTGTTCGTCGTGGTCGTTTGCATCTTTTACCGGACGGTTTTCTGATGATGGCGCCGACCAAACTTTTGCCAATTGTTGTAACGCCAATTCTGTCGCCGCTCGGCAAACTCCGTGCCGGACTGGAACTTTTTATTCCTGCACGAAAAGATAATCTCGACGAAAGTATGGCTCATTTTGTGCGCCGCCGTTTTGGACACGAAGTTTTTGAACGATTAGTTGAACCTCTTGTCAGCGGAGTTTATGCCGCTGATATGGAAAAATTAAGCGTTTTAGCCACATTACCGCGATTCCGTGAAATGGAACGGAATGACGGTTCGCTCATTCGGGCAATGCAAAAACAACTTGCAGCCAATCGTGCCGCCAATCTTGCCGAACAAAGCGGCGCACGTTACAGTATGTTTGTTACATTGCGCAACGGTCTTGCTTCGCTCTGTAACGCTTTAGCCGCAAAATTACCGCCCGATTCGTTGCAAACCGGTCGAGAAGTTACAAAAACATGGAAAACCGCCGAAGGACAATGGATTATTGAAACAAAACCATGCGGTTCCCAACCAACGCCGGATTTGCCGACAATATCTGTCATATTCGCCGTCCAGCCTAAACATTTTGACGCGGTGATTTTTGCAACGCCGATTCATGAATCGGCGCGGCTTTTGAAAGATTCGGTACCGAAACTTGCGGACAAACTCGCGGAAATCCAGCATGAAGGAACGGCAATTGCAACTTTTGCGTTTAACGCGGAACAGATCAAACCGTTTTTTCACGGAATGGGATTTGTTGTACCAAAAACGGAACAAAGTCCGATTTTAGCCGGAAGTTTCAGCAGTTTGAAATACGAACACCGTGCTCCGAAGGGAAAATTTTTAATACGAATATTCGCCGGCGGAAACAGATCGCCGGAGTTGGCGGAGTTATCCGATGACCGGTTACGGCCATTATTGCTAACGGAAATGCGTAAGATTCTCAAAATAGACGGAGAACCGCTTTTTACGGAGATTTCCCATTGGTCTCGGACGATGCCGCAATATCATGTTGGTCACTGTGAATTGGTACGGGAAATCGAATCGCTAACATCTTCCGATCCAACCCTTGCTTTAGCGGGTAACGCCTTTCATGGAGTTGGCATTCCCAATTGTATTCAAAGCGGTTTTCAGGCTGCGGAAAAACTTGCAGCATCGTTTACGAAATAAAATTTGGAAATTTCTAAAAAATTCGAAATATATCAGTAGAATATTTTTTACACGTATGAATATTGGACAAACAACCTCATTGACGCCTAATTTTTCTTACTAAACGATTCACCCAAAAAACCTCTGCAGCAAAATGATTCCCCCCGCAACCAACTTTATTACCTCATTATTTGTTTACGTTTTTAATGAGGTAATAAGGTTGGATAGATGTTGTATTTTTGGCTGCTGAGGTTTTTTTGTTTCAGATCGCGTAACATTCCAATCACAGGAATCCGATCAAGAAGGAATAAAATTATTCGACGGTATATTCTGAAGCGAGTTGAGTGAACGCATTGACCTGATCATCGGTTAATGTTCCGCGTCGTTCCACCTCAATGACTGCTGCCTGACCGGATGTTTTTTCGACGGCATTGACTGAAATTCGTCCGTTTTTATCGAAAGAATAAGTAACTTCAACCGGCGAGCCTTTTTCGAGATTTTCCGGCAAATTGGTAATCTTACACTTTCCAAGCAACGAACAGGCAACCGGATCAGGAGCATCGCCTTCAAGAACCTGAACTGAAACCCGTGTTTGATTTTCTTTGTTCGTTTGAAACGTTTGCGTTACTTCAAACGGCAACGTCGTGTTACGCGGAATCATAATATGATTGATTGCCTTTTTCGTACGCGGATCCATAGCGACAATACCGAGTCCATGCGAATTAACGTCTTCCTGACGAATTCCAATCAACAACTTTTTAATTCGTTCATTAAATCGTGAATCGCCGGCATGATGACGCGCTTCAAGAATTGCCGCATGAATCGCCGCCCCCCGTGCCACTGCCGTGTGCGGATCAAGATTAGGATGAATATACGGCGCAACTCCCGTATGTTCCTTGATTCGCTCACGAACCTGCGGCATCAACGTTGAACCGCCAATCAAAACAATGGCGTCCAAATCAGAATAGTTAAGTTGCGCTTGTTCAATCACAAAATCCGTCGTGTCAATAGTTCGTTGCAATAAATCTGCAGTCAATTCATTAAATTTATCCCGCGTCAGCCTAATCGTAATCGCCTTCCCTTCATAACGGAACGGAATCACCACATCCATTCGTTGCGTTAATTCGATTTTGGCTAAATCGCAATCGTTACGAAGCACCTGAACCATTTGGGCGGATTCACGCGGATCAAGATTATGTTTCGCCTTAAATTCGTCACAAATATAATGTAGAATCCGGTCATTCCAGTCCACGCCTCCCAATTCGACGTCGCCGTCCGTTGCCAACACATGAAAATGCGCAGGCGTGTATTCAACAAGCGTGGAGTCAAAAGTTCCGCCGCCAAGATCATAAATCAATACCCGACGTTTTTTAAAATCCGGCGAATGAGCAATTCCCAACTCACCGCGATGCCACGCATAAGTTAATGTCGCCGCCGTCGGTTCATTGATAATGTCAATCACGTTCAAACCCGCAATTTGACCGGCGTCTTGCGTCGCTTTACGCCGCGTGTCGTTGAAATAATATGGAACAGTAATGACCGCATTGGTAATCGTACCGATTTTCTGTTCACAATCCCGTTTCAATTTTTTGAGAATCAGCGCGGAAATAAATTCCGGCGTGATTTCGCGACCATCAAAAGTACGTTTAAACTCCGCCACGCCCATGTGACGTTTAATACGTTCCACAACATTTTCCGGTTTTTCAATCGCTGCCCGATTCCGGTTCGGTCCCACAATCACGTGTCCCGATTCCGCAAGAAGAATCAGACTCGCCGTTTCAATATCGTCATCCTCATTCGGAATCGGAATCGGTTCGCCTTGCTCGTTGACCTGCGCAAGCGTTGAATAGGTCGTCCCAAGATCAATCCCAACCGTATTACCATTAACAAATTGTATGGGAGCCGTTGAAAGTTTGGTCATTTTTAATAGTCCTGTAAAAAAAAAAAAATAAGTAACAATAATTGCTTTCCGCTAATTTAATAAAGCATCCGGCTCATTGAAAATATCTTTTGTGTTTCCTTTTTTAACCGGCTTTTTTGCCGACGCGATGTTTCGGCGAAACATCGCCTACCTTTTGACTTTTTGCATATAAAAAAACAAACGCAATGCCCTTTTGAACACCCTACTACAGGGGACTTAAAATAAAAACTCAATTTCGTCCAAAGATAAACCGGTTGCCTTTGAAATATCCGATAAAGACAAGCCTATCGTTTTGAGATTTCGTGCGGTTTCGATTTTACTTCCGGCAATAACGTTTTCAATATCAATTGCGTAATCGTGGAAAAAACATTGTCGGGCTTCATTCAGCGCATGGATTTGTTGGTTCCGGTTGAAACTTAAATACGCCTCATAAGCATCTTCTACGACCGGATAATTTTGTAACAAAACTGTCATTGGATTATTAGCAATAGTTCAGCGGAATTTGCAATAGCAACAATCTCTTTTTTTCTATTTTTATTTTCACCGCGAAAAATACGAATGTTCACGAAAGTTTTAAAAAACAGAAAATAAAAAATAATTTTCGCGTCCATTTGTGTATTTCGTCGTTAAAAATCAGTATTGGAAATTCCGCTGAATAAGTACGATTATTATTCTATTCGATTTCAGTCGATATTTAGTCGATAATTTAGTCGAATAAAATCGGCGGATTATAAAAATGTTATTTTGCTTTTTTATAACATTTACACGGATTGAGTTAAAACGCGGAAACGTTTATCGAGATCGCTGTCTGATTTTCGGAACTCTTCAATCGTTCCATCAAAAACGAGTTTGCCGTCATTGATGAAAAGCACGCGCGACGCAACCGCTTCTACTTCCTGCAAAATATGAGTTGAGAGTAAAACCGTTTTCTCTTTACCGATGCGCCGCAACGTTTCACGAACATCGTGAATTTGATTGGGGTCTAACCCTGCGGTGGGTTCGTCGAGGATCAACACTTCCGGTTCATGTAACAAAGCCTGCGCCATCCCGACACGTTGCCGAAAACCTTTTGATAATTTACCAATCGGTTTACCATAAACTGATTTCAACGCACAAAGTTCGACAACTGCGGCGATACGTTCCTTGAGTTTGTTCGGGTCGAGACCACGAGCCTCGCCGAAAAACCGGAGCAAAGAACGCGGCGTCATATCAGGATAAAGAGGACCGTTTTCCGGTAAATAACCGAGTTTTCGGGAACCGGCAATCCGGTCGGTTGCCATATCATGTCCGGCGATTCGTGCAGTTCCATGAGTTGCCGCCAGATAACCGGTCAACAGTTTCATGGAAGTGCTTTTTCCCGCTCCGTTAGGACCAAGAAACGCGACAACTTCACCCCGATTGATATTAAATGAAACATTGTCAATAGCGGCGAAATCACCGTAATACTTTGTCAACTTGACCGCCTCAATCATTGCCGTACCCATAAAGGACTCCTTAATTTCAAAGTGTTCAAAATGTTCAAATTTTTTGAATGAATTGATTTGATGTTCTTTGTGTTCCGTTTTGTGCAGAAACAAGGAAACAACGCAACCAATGAGTGTGCTAGTTTAGCCAATCTCCATGACCTATTCAAGGGGGGCGTTTGTCAAACCGCAATTAAAGAATATTTGGTCCCATTAGTCCCTAAAATTTTCAGCGTAGGAAATAAGTGGGACTAATGGGAAAATGAGACAAATAATTTTTTTAAGAAAAATTTGTGTTTCGACCAAAGATTTTCGATTTTTTTGATTATTTGATTAATTGTCCCATTAGTCTCTCTTGGCAACTTCTAAAAACTTGTTTTTTGATCGAATTGGGTCGAAATTATTCTCGAAGGTTAATAAAATAGACCGTGCATTATCTTACAACCAATTACTTTGCGTTGACGGAATCTTGGATATTCAGGATTTTAATATCCGTAACCGAAGGGTCTAATTGCCGTAAATCTTCTATTGTAAAAGTTGGTTCGCCGGATTGCGCAGAAAATGGAATTGTTTCGATAGGAACTTGACGTGTTAGAGGCGGATTGACCGTTGGACGTGTTGGTTTTACCGGCGTAGTGTCCTGAAGTAAATCTTCGATTCTTGGTTTGAAATCTTCCGGTTCATCATTATTGTTGCTACCGTTTGGACTGGGCGCAAGCGATGGTCTGCCGATTGAATTTGAACGCGGTTCCAATCGGGACGGATTGACGCGAACCCGATGAACCGGTGTTGTAACACCAAAATTTCCGGCATTTGTTGCCCGAATAATTTGTCCTTCGCTGTCTGTTATTTCTTCGCTGTTCGCGTTAAAAATCGAACCGGCACGATATAACGGATCACAACCGCGATAGTCTTCCGTTCGTCCGGTGTAAGCCGACGTACAATAATCGTATCCGGTACCGCACATCCGGCAACCAACAGCGTTACTAATTAAAATAACTAAAAACACCGGAAAAATTAACGAGAAAACCGATAAAACTGGAATGGAACGTGTCATAGCCGAATTACAAATTGAGGGGGATGGAACTGTATTTGTCGAAAGACAACATGTTCGACAAATTTTCGACTATTCCTTATATCGACCGTAAAATCGTTATTATCCGCAAAATCTTTGTATTTTTCCAAAATTTACTGACCGTTTTGGAAATTTGGGTAATCAATATAAATTAGGAAATGTTTCGGCGAAACTTTGGCAAAAGGCAGCCCACCTGATATTGACCAGACTGCTACCTCAAAATTCCGAAATAATCAGACTCAATTATTTGTAATATATCAGTGGAATTGTTATTTTTTATATTGCCCTTTCAGGGCAAATACTTTTTTAACCTAAAACAAAAATTCCACTGATCTATTACCTTTTTTCAAATTTTTCCGTCAAGACCAAAATGTAAAAAATCTAAAATGTTGTGATATTTTTCTGCTGTCTTGGTGAAGTCTCTTGAACATTAACTATTCTTTTTTATAATGAGAGAAAATTACGGCGATTAGTCTATCATAAATGATTTAATATTGAAATTTCTCCTCCAAAAAATAGAAAATAATCATAAAACTGAAACAGCCAATAGTCGAGAACCTCTAAAAACTTGTTTTTAATCACAGAAATTTTTAACTATTTTCAAGAGTTTTACCATGCAATACCGGTTTGTGCGTTTGTGTTTGTCCGCTTTAGTTTTATGTTGCGCAATTAAAGCGTCTTATGTTTCGTTTGCCTACACCACCTATCAGGCAACGGAAGGTTCCCTGAAATTGTATTTCGGCGAACACGGAAAAATAGTGAAAAGTGAAACAATTACCGAAATAGACAAACTGTTGACTGTTAAAGTAACGTTTGAAAATTTATCGGACTTGCCGATGGCAATTAAGTTGCATTTCCGAACTATTGAAACGATTGAATTTTCCGGCGCCGAACCAACCGAACCGGATTCTGTTTCGCAATCGTTGGAAATTCCCGCCAAAAATACGAAAACAACCGAAGTGAAAATCGTTGCCCGACCGGGAACCTACATCGCACATTATCCGGTTCATCTTGATGTTGAATTTACCGCAAACGGTGAAACGAAAAAAACGAACATCGTCTTGATTGTTGAAACAAAATTACCAATCGCCGGAACGTCCCAAAATCCGACGCTCGGTCAGGAAATTACCGATACGAAAAAATTGACACTCAATATTTTTTCTGGAGAAAAACCGTCTGTTTTAACGTCAGAGGAAAAACAAAAATTGTTTGCGGAAAATCTTGCCGCGATTAAATCCGGTCAATCCGAATCGGATAAAACGAAAATTTTCAAATTGAACAACGAATTGATCGGAGCCGTCACTTTCGGTTACAACGGTTTTGCGGACGGCGTTATCGGCGTTGGAAATACGGAAAAACAAGTTCAATTCGATGGTTTGCGTGTTTTCTGTAAAAATCAACCGCTTGGTTTTAAGCCTACTTCCATTAACTCCGGTTCGTGGATTTCCAAAAACGTACAAAATCCTGACAGTCCGCCGAAACCGCAAACGAAAAATGTACAAAAACAACAAAATGCGTTTGGAGAAAATCAATGGGCGCAGGACGTTGAAATTAACGGTCAACGTGAAACATTGTTTTTTACGATGGCAAAAAACGGCGAAGCGTTACAATTTTCGATTGATTCTTCATCGGCAGATTTGATTGACCGGATTGAATTTGGTACGGCAACTTGTCATGCCAACCGCGTTTATTATGGTCACGGTTATTGTATTGAAGAACCGGAAGCGTTTACCGCATCAGCCGGTGGACATAATTTGTCAACATCGCATGTCGGTATGGATTTTGAGAACGGTATTTCGATTTTGCAGGCAAGTAGTTTTCCGCCCGATTCGTTTATCGTTGATCCTGATACGAAAAAATACACATTGAGCGTTCATC
>JAIRLW010000354.1 GCA_031259095.1 Planctomycetaceae bacterium
GTCTTGCCCGCCGTTTCGACATTGCGAATCAGAAAAATATACGGTTCAAGGTTGACGTAGGATTCGTAAAATTGCTCTTTTCGCCCGAATGCCCTCGGTCCGCTTGCCAACTTACGCCCAAGCGGAAAAGTTTTGCCGGCTTTGGCTTCGTCCGCATGGCACGAAACGCAATGTTTGTCCAAAATCGGTTGAACGAGGCGCGGAAAACTAAACGGATTGGAACCTTCAATTTCGGGTTTGATTATTGATGGTTGACGGCGAAAAGCTGTTGGGAAAGTCGTTGGTTTTGCCGTACCGCGTTGTCGTCCTTCGTGACAGCCGAGACAAGTCAACATTTCACCCGACTTGACGTAAGTTGCACTTCGCATCGTTTGAACCGCAACGCCTGCCGCGTCCAACGCCTGAAAATAAACCGGAACATCAACCGGTAACTCAAACCGACAACTTCCATCCGTCTCAACCGGAACCGTTCCCAAGACTTGACGCGCACCCGTCTCACTGCCATAACCAATTCGCGGTGTATTACTGTACGGCGTTGTTTTCGGCAATATTTGTACAATTCGCAATTCTTTAATTTTCGTCTCCGGCGGAAACCGACGATTGGTCTCGTACATATTGATCACGCCAACAATTCCGGTTGTCGGCAACGTTTCATTTTTGCCCGAATCCATTTGAGCAGATTTAACATCCGGCGGCAAACCTACCAATGTCTGATGCGGAATCACCGGCGGAACAGGTCGCGGTTTTATTGCTATCGGACTTTGACATGAAATTTCAGGATCGCGGTAAATCAAGATTTTGTTACCGAACGAATCCATCAGATAAATTCCATAATTATTCCCATGTCCTTTGTTCATACCGCTAAACGAATCATAAACGACCAGATAAAAATCTTCGCTGATCGGAAATGGTTGACCGTAATTCGCGGAATCAGGACTATGCGTACGATTTTCAACTTCAGGAAACGGCTGTTCCGGTGTAACACGCCGCAACGGAGCCATCGCGTCGCCTCCTTCTTCGTCGTCGGGAACATTGGGGTCAAGAATAATTATTGATCCAAAATATTGCGTATGATGTCCTTGTGCGGTTCCGATGAGTTTGTGCGAATTAGGAATGGGTCGAAATGATGTTTCAAAATGCGGACGCGATTCCTCAACTTCCGAATAATTTCCTTGAATTGCACGCGGATCACGTCCGTCGGGATATGTAATCCAAGGATGATGCGCCTGATTGAATCCGCGATCAACATAATCCCATCGCGTATAAACAATCATTCCGTTACGGTCAACCATCGGCGCCCATTCATTGGTTTCGTGCGGACTCAACATCACAATATCGTTACCGTCCGGCAGCATTGAATGTAACGTGTAACTCGGACAAGGACGACCATGGCAACGGCCAAAACCGCCGCGCCGTTCCGAAATAAACACAATACGACCATTCGGTAAATAACACGGATCAATATCATTCCAATGTCCATCAGTTAATTGTACAAGATTTGAACCATCGGTGTTGACTTCAAAAAGATGATAACAATTATTTTCCGTCCAAATATAAGAATGCCGCCGTTCCGAAGTATCGGCGGCGGCGAATAAAATTTTCGTTGCATCAAATGAAAGCGCCGGCGCAAGATAACCCCATGCCGTATCAAGTTTTTTTCCTTTCAACCGTTTTGCATTTTGAACACTGCTATTTTCGAGTAAATTCTTGACGGTTCGTTTTGCCGGATCAAAAGCATTTTCAAGAACAAAAAGTCCGCCGCCGGAAACCGCGTGAAAACCGAAAAACTGATCAACCATGTGATTCCCTTGTTTTTCCGGTTCGGGATTGTAATGACGTTTAATGAACAGAATATTCGAAAAATCGAGCAACGGATTCTGTAACGCAATCTTTTCCCGTAACGCAACAATTTCCGCAAACCGTTTGAGTTGATTCTTGGAATCCGGGTTAATTTGTTTAGCGGTTAATTGTTCGAGTTTTTTTGTTTCTGTTTCAAATTTTGGCGCGCCGGGCAAGGTTTTGAGAAATTCGAGCAATGCCTTTGTTCGGCGCAAAACGACATCGACCGGATTTTTGTCTGTTGGTAAAAATGTTGCGTCGGGACGTAACGCTTGAGCGGCACGTTTGGAATCAATATTTTTTTTCAGTTCGCGTTGAAGTGTTGCGTATTCGCAGGCGGTTTCATCGGTTCGTTCGATAATATTTCCGTCCGCATCACGAAGATGAATTGTCGGCATGACGGTACGAATACCGGTGAAACCGTTATGTTCATATTCGATTTTGGCGTCTGCCCAATCGGTGTGGTCGTGAGCGTAACCTTCGGGACCGGTTTCTGTAACAAGCCGGAGTTGACGGTTATCGGCTTGAAACGGAATTTCGCAACGTTTTGCCGATTGCCCGCCGACCATGAAACCGCTGCGCCAAACGAGTTTATTGTCGAGAAAAACAATAAATTCCGCATGACCTTTTTTACCGACTTCGTCGTCAATACCGACCATTGCGGTGAATTGTCCTTTGGATTGCGACAAATTAAAAACGATTTCACCGGGGGCATGATGTCCAACTCCGCGTTGAAATTTTTGTCCGGCAATAGAGAGCGGATTACCGCCGACAGATTTTTTGGACATTGTTTTTTGCCAACCGCAAGTTGT
>JAIRLW010000409.1 GCA_031259095.1 Planctomycetaceae bacterium
ATTACCTTTTGCCTAAACGCCAATTGACCTTAAAGATTAAAAGATTATCTGTCTCATTAGTCCCTATTGCCCATAATGTCCTTTTTTGGAGGGACTTTAGAGACGATAAGGACATTAAGGACAAATGATTTTTCATAAAACGTTGTGGTTAAAAAACGAATTTTTAGAGATGTCCGGTTATATTTTATTTTGTCCAATTTCCGATGTCGTCGTCGGTGTTATTGTTGCCGTCTGGTCCGAGTGACCAGACGTCAAATCCATCTCTGGTGCGAGTTCCCGGACAGACATATTGATAAGGCGCTCCCCAAGTATCTTCGGTTGGGGCGTTGTCTTTGAGATAAGGACCGCTCCATTTTGCGGGGTTAGAAAGATCAGACGGCGGATTAAGCAAAGCGCTAAGACCTTGCTCTGTTGTCGGAAAACGACCAACATCAATCTGATAACTTTCAATAGCGCCTGACAATGTTTTGATGTAAAGAAGCGTTTGATCGACTTTTACCCTTGCCAGTCTTCCCTGATAGGCGACAACGGCAGTCGACGCCAACGCAAGAATAATAAAAAGAACAATCAGAACTTCTATCAAAGTAAAACCTTGAAGAGTTCGGGAATGGCGAGAAATCATGTTTGTTTTTGTTGGAGTTGAAATTGTCGATTTTGTTTGGGGTGGGTAAGGTTGCATAATGTGTTCCTTTCAGATCATTGTGTTTCCGATACATGCCGGAATCAACAAAATTTAGGGGTTTTAGGGACAATTTACCGTTTCTTGAACGATGACGGTTTTGCTTGAATATTCTAATGTTTTTAGAATTTCGGCTAAAGTATAACATTTTATCGCCAAACGATAAAGAGGTTTTACCCATCATTAAACCAAAACCTAAAAACTTTGTTCCTAAAAAAAAACAAAATAACAAAACGAACTATTACTTTAAAGAGAGTTTCGTTTCCTATCCGACAAAAGGTTGTATAGTTTCTTTGTTTTGCTTTTGGAGAGATTGTTTTGGAATGTTGAATGTTAGCGACGGGGCTTGCTCTGTAATTAAACATTAATCGTGTGGCAAGTCGCGTTGTGAGACGTCAAAATTCCGAAATCATCATAGAGTTTATAGTAAACCGGAAAAGCGGAATAATGATTATATTCGGAATTTTGATGAGTGTGCTGATTTTTGTCGGGCGGATATCCGATAAATGAAGACAAGTGTATAAAGGGCATTTGTTGCCAAAAGTATTTCAATTTCCCCAAAAACCGTATAAAGGAGAATTGTGATGAAACGTCAAATCCTTCTGTCTGTGTTTGCCGCAATTGCCATTTTCGCGGTTACCACGACAGCCGAAGCCGGTATGTTCGGTCGCCTCCATGTTCTTCGTGGTTGTGCTCCGTGCGAACCGGTTACTTGTGAGCCGTGCGAACCGGTTGCTTGTGAGCCGTGCGAACCGGTGTGTGAGCCGTGTGCAGATCCTTGTGGTCATGCTCCATTCCGTCCGTTTGGTGGATTCTTTTTGAATCTCCGGGCAAAACTGGCGGCAAGCCATGCGTGTGCGCCGGAATGCCAGCCGTGCGAACCGATTGCGGAACCGTGTGAACCGTGTGCGAATCCTTGTGAGCGAGGTCCCTTCCTTCCGTTTGGCGGATTTTTCTTAGGTCTCAAGGCAAAATTAGCTGCTCACCACAGCTGTAATCCTTGCGACGAAGTTTCCTGCCAACCATGTGAACCTGTTGTGGATCCCTGCCACCCTTGCAAATAAATCTTTGCAATTGAAAATGGAATTGCCGATTTCTCGGCAATTAAAATAATTCAGAAAAGACCTGCGGAATTTTCCGTAGGTCTTTTTTTGTAGAAACCTTCAATTGGGGAGTTAAGGAATAAAGGTTAAGGAAAATCGATTATTGTCCTATTCGTCTCTACTGTTTCTACCCTCCCTAAAATTTCAGGAAATTCCATGAAATTTTCGGGCAACTTTAGGGAACTTCCGTTGCACGAAACGGAACCAAAGATTAATATTATATTTTACACGATAGAAATTTCCTGATTATTTCGGAATTTTGGGGACAATAGTTTACGTAATTATCTATTTTATTAACCTCCGAGAGCATTGAGAGCGAAGTCCGCAAATGACGCGGATTTTCGCAAATGCTCAGTTCTTTTAACGTTAACAGAAAAAATCAAAAACAGTACCATCCCGATTTTTGTTGATTTACACGATTGGGCGTTGCTCCCTAAAAATTTTTATCGGCAAATTGAAAAAACAACACGAAATATTATTTGTTCAAAAAAATAACAATAAAGGTGATTCATTATGAAACCGCGATTGATTTTTGATATTGCAAATTTTGCGGGGCAACCGACACTTACGGGAATCCCGCGCTTTATTTGTGAAGTCTTAAAACGATTGGTGGAGTCAGAGAGATTTAATATTGTTACAATTTGTTCGCTGCCGGAGGAAGAATCTGCTTTGCGTAATTTTTGTTGCAATTTCCCTTATCAATTACCCTTTCAAAGTAAAGATGTAGAGAATTACATTTTGGAGAAAACTCCTTGTTCTGTTGGAAAATCGCGGTTAAAAAGAATTGAAAATTCTCTCAACAATTGGTTTCCGGATAATTTGTTTCTTAAATCAATGACCCAAATCTGTCGCAAAATTAAATGGACATTATCACCTCCGCCGTTTTTAACTGAACGTAACATCTCGCCGTTTTACGAAAAACTTGTTTTAGAATCGGACATATTTTTCAGTCCGTTTAACGCTTTGATTTCAGAACTCATTCGCAAGCCGTCAATAAAAAAAATTCTTGTTGTCCATGATTTAATTCCGATAGTTTTGGCGAACATATACAAGGAAAGAGTTTTTTTTCAAACAAAACCTTATGAATCAATAACGCCGGACACGATTGTATTTACTGATTCGGAATCGACGAAACATGATCTTTTAAAATATTATCCGAATATTTTACCGGAACAAGTAACAACCATTCTTCTTGCGGCTGATCAACGGTTTTCATTTTGTTCCGACAGAAATAAAATTGAAATAATATTAAACAAATATTCCATTCCGATAAATGTTCCGTATATTTTTTCTGTTGCGGCATTAGATATTCGTAAAAATTTTGATCATTTAATGAATTGTTTTGCGCAATATTCGTTATCGCAAAACGGAATGAAAACGAATTGTCTTCTTGTGCTGACAGGAGTTAGCGGTTGGCAGGATCGGAAATTCAAAAAAGTATTTGCACGTTTACCGGAAAAAGTTAAAAAGAAAATTATCTTTACCGGTTATGTTGACGACGAAGATTTACCGTTTCTTTATTCGGGAGCAAGTTGTTTTTGTTA
>JAIRLW010000476.1 GCA_031259095.1 Planctomycetaceae bacterium
CTCAATACTTCTTTTTTAAGGAGAATAACGATGAAAATACGTTTATTTTTTGGATTTACCTTGGTAGAATTACTTGTGGTTATTGCGATTATCGGCGTGTTAATCGCACTTCTGTTGCCTGCCGTTCAAGCAGCAAGAGAAGCGGCACGAAGGATGCAGTGTGCTAACAATCTCAAACAAATCGGGTTGGCAATTCACAACTTTCACGACTCACGAAACGGTATTGTGCCGTCCGGTGTGTTCAATCAAAACCGAACAAGTTCTTTCGGACTTCTATATCCGTTTATTGAACAACCGGCTCTTTACGAAATCGTTTCAACTGACCCCAACATTAATTCATCCGGCGGTTATCGCGGCGGATATGTTACCTCGAATTGGTGGTGGAACAACACCCTTTCCGAACCCCAACGTAACGGTTTCGGTTCCGTAACAACGTTTATGTGTCCGAGTCGGCGCAGCGGGGTTCAACGATTCGATAATCCCCGAAACAACGAAACGGATTCATCCGGTGATAACAGTTGGGACGCGGCAGGTCCTTTGGGAGATTATGCGTTTGTTTTTGGTACAACGGCAGATGTCCATGTTGGTGTTGCGGCTTGGTTTGCTCATCTTATAGACCAATCCCAAACTGATACTACTGATGCAACTAGTCGGTTGGTTAGTCCCTTCCGCAAAGCCATTGCGCGAGAAACCGGATCGGGAAGTAGTATCCGAATGATTTGGGAACCGCGTGATGATTTCGCAAGAATTGCCGATGGTTTAAGTAATCAATTCTTTGTTGGTGAAAAACATATTCCGTTAGGACGAGTCGGAAAATGCCCCAGCGGAAATAATGCAACAATTACCGCTTCAGCCGATATTACCCGTAACGGTTCCGATTGCGGATACTTGCAAACAGGTTATCGTAAATCAGTCCATGCCGGAAGAGCGTTGGTAGGTTACGAACATTGGGGTGATGCCAGTTTGGGCTTTCCAAACGGTGAATATGTCTATCCTATTTGTCGGGCAAGCGATTTTTCCGAAACGGGAAATCCAACCCATACGAAATTTCATCAACCAATCCGTTACATTGCATTCGGCAGTTGGCATCCGGGAATTTGCCCGTTTGGATTGGGTGACGGTTCTGTTCGCAGCATTTCCGTAACAACTGCCAATGCAGTACTTCGTGCGTTTGCTCATTGTAGTGACGGTGCGTCGGTTTCATTGCCGTAATCACTGTAATCGTTCATTCTAATATCATTTTGTAAATCATTTTATAACCCAAAACAAAGGAATTTGTATGAACAAATTACGTTATATTTTATTGCTGTTGACCGTTTTAGTGTTGACTGGTTGCGGTAATAATATTAAACTAACTGGTCGTGTTGTGTTTCCTGACGGTGAACCGTTGACAACAGGAACAATTTATTTCGCCAAGCCGGATTTTCAGGCACGGGCAAATATCCGTGCCGATGGTTATTACAATGTTGGTTCTTTGTCGGAAAAAGACGGATTGCCGCCGGGAACTTACAAAGTTTACATCATCGGTGCCATCGAAAATAATCCCGATGAAAAAATCATTTCACTAATTGCTACGGAATATATCAAAGAGGAAACAACTCCTTTGGAAATAACCGTTCCCGGTGAAAATGTGTATAATATTACGGTTGAAAGACCGTAATCAATTACAATTCGTAACTTTTTAGGAACCGTAATTTTTTGTTTGTTACGGTTCAAAACTTCAACCTTTTTAATTTTTTAAAAAACCATGAAACACACAATCTCGCTAATGATCGTAACGGTATTTTGTGCCGTTGTTTTGACGAATCTCTATGCCGCAGAACCGGCAACATCGGCACCGCCGTTGGAAAAACCGGGTTGGAAATTAACTTTCCATGATGAGTTTGATGCGCCGTTGCTCAACGATTTATATTGGTATCCGGCGTATCGAACAGGGCGAATCGAATATCTCAAACGGATTGGAGCCGATGGGATTTATCACGACCCTAATGCTTATTACAAAATCGAGAACGGGATTTTAAAATTAATCATTGATGAAAAAATTCCGTCCCGATTGAAAAAAAGTGACAAAGCAGTTTCTTGTGTTACAACATCAGACCATCGTTTTGGGAACACTACACAAGAATATCAAATTCTTGAAAAATTCTCACAAAAATACGGTTGGTTTGAAACACGTTGTAAAACAGCTGCCGGTTCCGGTATGTGCAGTGCGTTTTGGTTACACCAAACGGATCCGACAGATCAAGAGTTCACTCCAGAGGGAAAACGAAAACAAGTCGGTGATGGTGTTGTTGAAATTGATATTTTCGAACAACTTGGCAAAGACTCCAAAGCCGGATTGAATCTGTTTAACATGCACTTTACGAAAAATGCTCATTATACATTACCAATGGGGTTTGATCCTTCCGAAGATTTCCATGTTTACGCAATGGAATGGAAAGCAAATGAAATCAATTGGTATGTTGACGGCAAAGTGATTCAATCCTACAAGGGTGAAACACCAAAGAAAAAAATGATTATTCTTTTGGGGCTTTTTCACGGACTTGATTGGGTAGGAAAACTTGACCCTAATTTGACCTATCCAAA
>JAIRLW010000157.1 GCA_031259095.1 Planctomycetaceae bacterium
CGTCCGCGTCAACCGTCATACCGTCAGGACGTCCGAAATGTTGATTCGCTTTCCAATTCTTGTTCTTTTCCGTAACGCTCGCCGTCGCGTCCATCGAATTGATGTTTTCATCCGCCGGAAAACTGATGACGGTTTGGCGATTTTTTAATGTTCCGTTGTCGGAATCATAATCGAATGCGTCAACTCGTCGTGTGGGCGTGTCAATCCAATAAAACGTTTTGCTATCGGGACTCCACGCGAGACCGTTAGAATTGGTTGCTCCAGTAATTGCGGTTCGGCAACCATGGTGTTCGTCCAAAACATAAAGCGACGCCCGACCTGTTTGACGTTGCCGATTGAGCGAGCCAAACCAAAAACGCCCTTCCGGAGAACATTTGCCGTCATTGTAACGATTTTCAGGAATACCGGATTCAGGGTGAATTTTTATGTTTGTTTCAATAATTTCCATTCCGTTGGCGCTAAGGCGAATTTCTTCGATTCCGGTTTCGGCGGCAAGTAAAAAATTCCCGTTGCGGCAAGGAACGAAACAACCCGCTTGGTCGGCAAGCGGAAACGATTCATCAATACCGCGTGAAGGATCAAATCGATGTAACAGTAAACCTTCAATGTCCAACCAATAAAGCCGTTGTTCGCGGTAATGCCAAACCGGTCCTTCGCCAACTAAAGCGTGAGCCGAATAAAGAAGTTCCGCTTGCATGGCTATTGGTGGAGGAATGGTATTAAGGAAAAGGAATTAATGGGAACCTCTCAATATACCCTTTTCCAAAAACAAACGATTCGATTTTAATCGATCTCAGCCGACTGAAATCGAAATAAAATTAATTTTTGAGATACCCTAATGTTGAACATATTTTCGGCACACAAGTCCCACAACCCCCTAATGTCCCGCAACTAAACTTTTCACGTTTGAATTGTCAACCGCTTAGATCAAGCGAATTTCCGGTTTGACCGGAAATATCGGGAACTTTGTGTTCTTTTTCTTCGTTTGGTTTGGCTTGACGATTGATCCATCGCCACGCCTGACGACCATCCGCGTCCCGATCTCCAGAAGACGCTTCGCTTTCCTTGTCATCACCACTAATTCCTTGTGCCTGCGCTGCCCGTTCTTGACTTTCCGCTGTCCGTTCGTGGCTTTTCACATCCTGAACCACACTCGGCATCACCGGATTAAAACTACCAATACTCATGGTTCTCGGTTTGTCAAATTCGTTACGCCGCCTCGCCACTCCGCCGCCGAACACGGTCATTCATAAAATTATGAATGCTATGTTAAAGGGTGATGTGTTAAAAACGGCTCTTGTCAAAAAAACTACGTTCTATTTTAGATTATTTCTTTGACAAAGAAAATAGGGAACCTCGAATAATTTATTTTGTAACTGTCTATTTCCATTAACCACTGAATACTCAACAGTTACGTCAAAATAATACCTGTAGGCGTCTCTAAAAATTAATTTTATTTCGATTTCAGTCGGCTGAAATCGATTAAAATCGAATCGTTGGTTTTTGGAAAGGGGATTATTGAGAGGTTCCCTTGTGTTACTTTTCACGATGAACTATTTGCGGTATTTCTGCACGTAATTGTTCGATCATTTGAATTGTTGCCGTTTCAACGGCTTGTTGCCATTTTGTTTCGCCGAATGTTTTTTGAAACGGTTCACGGCGATACGCAAAAATAATACCGCGTGAATTGTTGATAATGGCGCCTAGTCCGTTCTCATCGAATGCCGGCGCAACATCTTTGGCAGAACCGCCTTGCGATCCAAACCCCGGAACAAGGAACCACGTATTCGGCATAATATTACGTAATTCCGCAAGTTGCGCCGACCATGTTGCGCCGACAACCGCTCCGACATTACCATAACGTTCAGATTCGCGGCAGGTCGATAACGATAATTGTTGAATATATTCCGCAACACGTCGATAAATTGTTTTGCCGTCAACCGTAAGGTCTTGAAGCATTGTTCCGCCGGGATTCGACGTTTTAACCAAAACGAAAATTCCGGCGTTGCGTTCAACAGCGGTTTTGACAAACGGTTCCAGAGAGTCGTCGCCAAGATAAGGCGAAACCGTTAAAGCGTCGGCTCCCCACGACGAATATTGTCCTAAAATACCGGCGGCATACGCCTCCGCAGTGGAACCAATATCATTTCGTTTACCGTCGAAAATAATCACCAAGTTTTTTTTGTTGCGAATGTAATCGATAATCCAACGGAGAGCGGACATTCCGGGAACTCCATATTGTTCAAAAAAAGCCGATTGAATTTTAATAACCGGAACCAACGGCGCAACAATATCAATGATTTCACGGCAAAATTCTTTGAACACTTCCGCAACCTGTTCGATATTTTTTGGATCAGTATTTCGGCAAATCGTTTGCGGAATCCAATCGAATCGCGGATCAAGACCAACCATCACAGGGGTTTTCTTATTACAAATCGTTGACGTTAATAGTTCGGAAAAGGTCATCTTATAAAAAAATTCTGATTGTTTCGGATGTTGGGGAGAATTATCCGTTTTCCCTTTAAAAACCGGTTTTATCTTTTCGTTTAACTCCGCAATTTAATGTGTTTTTACATTTCAAAAAACGATTTTCAAAAGGGCTAGGGTATATTATCCGCAGATTACGCTGATTTGCGCAGAGGACGCAAGCGATTTTTGGAAACAATCTGCGAGGTTCCAAGTTCAATCTGCAAGGTTTCGGGTTCAATCTGCAAGGCGATATTTCGCCGAAACATCATGTTGGCGATAGCCGACGCTTGTAATTTTCGTATTACCCTTTGTCCCTATCATCCCTAATGTCCCTACATTGAAAATTAACAAAATTTGTAATATATCAGCGGAATTTTTATTTTTTATATTAGCCCCGAAAGGGGTGTCTGGATTATAGGCTACCTGACACGGTGTTGTTGTAAGTCTTTACTACAAAAAGACTTATGAAAACATATAAGCGACTGTTCACTGTCCCGTTCACTCCTCAAAACGGCGTTATTCCCCAGGTATAGGAGTTGACGCTAAAGTGTTGATTATAAATAGGTTATGAAAATATTTGGGCGCAAAACACGATTATGAT
>JAIRLW010000482.1 GCA_031259095.1 Planctomycetaceae bacterium
TTCCCAACGGTGTGAAATTTCATTGGTTTTCGAGTTGTAACTGCTCAGTAACACTTGGTCACGATAACATTCATTTTCCGGCTGTAAACTCCATCGGTTGGAATTTAGTTTATGGTGAATTGGTTTTCCGCCAATCACCAATCCACTGCCGCGACTGCCGACGCCGGAACGAATCGCATAAAGAATTGCGTCAAGATAAACGACATGGGCAAGACAAAACGGATTATGATCGTGCTGAAATTGTTGCCATGCGTCGTTGACCGCAATTTTCAAATCGTCTGGACGACGAATCAACGCGCCGAATTGAGACATCCGTTGACGAACCAAATCGGGAATCGTTCTTTTTTGTTGGAATGCCGACACGTCCGGCATTCGCATTTTTATTTTTGATACGATAGCATCGGGATTAAGCGTCCAATGGTTATAGCGGTTGGCAATCAATTCCGCCGCGCGGAACGCTCCAACCTGACCGGAATTAAGCGCGGAACCGCCGGGACGTGAAACTCCATGCGAACCGTTGACCTCGCCAATGGGAAAAAAATGTTTAATGTTGGTCGATTCCCACCAAATGGTTCCGGCAAGACCGCCGTTATTGTGTTGGGCGCAAACCGCAATTTCAATCATTTCGTTACTCAAATCAATTCCGTTGACGGCGTAAAGTTTCACGGCGCTGGGATTCATTTTTTCCAGCCGTTCAATGGGAGAGTTGAGCAATGCCGCCGAGTTTTTGAGATAATGATACGCTTCCGCCGACAATTGATTAAAACTAAAATCTTGCGGATTTTCACGGTAATCGAGAAAAACACGTCGATGTTGTTCGACTGTTTCAATATAAACTAATAGGTCAATCATCGAACTGCCGCCGATTATTTTTTTTACGTCGAAGGGCCACTGATAACCTTTCAAAAAAATATTTGAATACAGATCGGCGGGCGAGTCAAAATAGTCCAGTAAAAATTCACGCGGATTCTTGCCGTTTTGATCGGTACTGACAAATTTTGGAACAACCTGCATATATGTTCCTGAAACATTCCAACGGAACGCAATCGACGCCATTCCGAACTGTGATTCCGGCAGATTTTGCGCTTCCGCGCCAATCGCCAATGCCAAACCGATACCGCCGTGATGACCTTTGGGATAAACGCTTGATTCATACAAACCGCCGGGACCGCCAACCGCAAAAACAATATTTTCAGCAATAATTGGAACACATTTATTGTTTTCGTCCATAAAAACCGCTCCGCAAATTCGATCTTCCCATTTCAGCAGTTCCACACAGTAAAAACGTTCACAAACCGGAATTTGTAACTTTTTAACTTGTTTAATCAGCGCGATACACATATCGCGCGAGGTGTAGGGACCGACCGAAGTGGCCCGTTGACGCGGATCGTGATCGGTTTTATAACCGGCAAACTGACCAAACATATCGGTTGGAAATCGGACGCCGAGATTGACCAAATGAAAAAAAACGCGGGCAGACAATGCGGATTCAATCAACGCAAGATCGCCATGCATCGAACCGCCATCAAAAAGTGTTTGAGCCATTTCGTGCGGTGAATCATTCTGGCTGCCGCAAAGCGAAATTTTGTAATAAGTTTGTTTATCACTTCCGGTGTTGATGGAAGTGCTTTGGTCAAGACCTTCGGTAGCGATTAGAATATCGTCCACTCCTTCGGCACGAAGTCGAACCGCCGCACAAAGTCCCGCCGCACCGCTGCCGATAATTAACGTGTGTACTTTTTGCATCGTCATTTTTTTATACTCCTCACCCTTTAATGAGCCGTAGGTTGCGCTTCGCTCCACCTACGGTTATGCACCTCTCGCCCCTAGCGGGGCTAAGAACATGATCAGTTGATACAAAAACCGAATTTCAAAGTGTGATAAATATATCACTGCTCGCCTTTCTTGTTTCATTATGGAACGAAATATTTTTATCGTCGCTGTTTTGCGAATAAACAAAACCGCATCAATTATCAGATACTTCCAATCTTTTTCAACCATCATTGTTGTTTAAAAATTCTAGGGCGTGTTGACTCAATTGGGCGACTCTAATAATTCAAATTTTATTAGTTAACGGCGTGGGTTCCCCCCCGCGCGAGGTCTATTGTGTATCAAATCGAACAGCACGGGGCAAGCCCGCGCCGTTAACTTTCGGTGAATTTTGAATTTTTAGAGATTCCTATCAATATTCGATCCCTATTGGGGTCGCCAACTAATTCCCATATCCGACCAACATTCCCTCCCAAATTCAAAAATAATCGGGAAAAATTTATGTCAATCTGTTTTCGGTCAATTGTCAAACGTTAAGAATTTGCTAAAATGGTTCGCTTTATGGACAATATCAATTAACCGAAAAATGTTCACATGACGCTTTAATTTTCGTACTAAAACAATGCCGATTAAAAATTACAATGATGATTCCGAACCGCAACAAAACGGTTCGTCAAAAACTAAAAATAATATTCCGGAAATTGGAAATAGTTTTCCCGAAGCCGGAAACAATGTTCCCGAACCCGAAACTGGTTTTCCTGAAATTGAAAGCGTTTTTCCTGAAACCGGAAGCGATTCTTCTAAAACCGGAAACGGTTCCGCTGGCACAAAGAACCCTAAAATCAAGAACCAAACCCAATCGAAAGACCAAGCCGATTCCGAGCAAAATCCGTTATCCGGTCAACCGGATACCAATTCGGACGCCAATAATAATAGTTTTTCCGGTTCCGCGAAACCGCGAAAGACGGTGTCGTCAGAAGGCGGAACGCCATCGATTTTGCTTATTCTTGCTTTAGTGATTGGAACGGTTCTGATTTTAACGTTGTTCCAGACCAATAGTCAGGAAATTCCTTACAGCAGAATGATGGAACTGATCATGCTGGGACCAGAAACCGACGAAAATCCTGATCCGCATATTATTATTGAAGAAGGAACCGGTGCGTCTGCGATGACCGTCCGATATTCTAAACTCGATCATCTTGTGGTCAGTATTTATGAAATTCGCGGACTGGCAACACGTCAGGTTCTCAAAACGGCAAAAAAACCAGAACCGCAAAAAGCAGTTCCTAATGTTACAATTTTTTGCGGACGCGCCGGTTTTGTCTCTGACAGTGCACGGCTTCAAGAACGTCTTGAGCAGAGTAAATTCACGTATCGGAGTGAAGGCTACAATTTTTTCCGCGAAAACGGAATTTATCTTTTGTTCTTTTTGGTAACGGTAGGAATTGTGATTTTTGTGATTCGCGGCGTTACGGGTTCCGGCGCGATGGCATTTGGTCGGAATCGCGGCAGACTTGTTGCGCAGGAAGAAATCGATATCACGTTCAACGATGTTGCCGGCGTGGACGAAGCGGTGGACGAACTCAAAGAAATCGTCGATTTTCTGAAAACACCGGAAAAATTTCAGGCGTTGGGCGGACGAATTCCGCGCGGCGTTCTTTTGGTGGGACCGCCCGGAACCGGTAAAACAATTCTTGCAAAAGCGGTTGCCGGAGAAGCGAATGTTCCGTTTTACAGTCTTTCCGGTTCTGATTTTGTGGAACTTTATGTTGGAGTGGGAGCGGCAAGAGTCCGTGATTTGTTTGATCGGGCGCAACGAAAAAATCCGTCAATCGTTTTCATTGACGAGTTGGACGCCTTAGGAAAAATTCGCGGAAACAGTCCGATGGGGTCGCATGATGAACGTGATCAAACACTGAATGCGTTGCTGGTGGAAATGGACGGTTTTAGCACCAATTCCGGTGTTATTGTGATGGGAGCGACCAACCGTCCCGAAATTCTCGATCCGGCGTTACTGCGGCCGGGACGTTTTGACCGTCAGGTTCTCGTTGACCGTCCTGATTTACACGGACGCGAAGCAATTTTGAAAGTCCATGCTAAAAATGTTAAATTAGCCGCGAATATTGATCTTAAGGAAATTGCGTCGATTACATCGGGGTTTGTGGGAGCCGACCTTGCGGCGTTGGTTAATGAAGCGGCGTTGCTGGCAGCCCGCGCCGGAAAAAATTGTGTAACAATGACCGAATTTAACGAAGGAGTGGAACGGGTTACGACGGGACTACAGAAAAAGCAACGTGTGATTCGTCCAGAGGAAAAGAAACGAATTGCCGTCCATGAGTGTGGACATGCGTTGGTTGCGTACTTCACTCCCAATTCCGATCCGGTTCATAAAGTTTCGATCATTCCGCGTGGTTTGGCGGCGCTTGGTTACACGCTGCAACGTCCGGAGGATGACCGTTATCTGATGACGCAGAAAGAACTCGAAGCGCGTATTCAAACATTTTTAGCGGGAACGATTGCGGAGGAGATGAAATTTGACGCGGTTTCGACGGGAGCGCAAAACGATCTGGAACGGGCAACCGAGATTGCGAGGGCGATGGTGATGGATTTTGGGATGAGTCGGTTGGGGCGTATTACATTTCGGGACAATCCTCGCTCAAATTTTTTAGGCGATGGTTTCCCGTCGGCGCGTCAACACAGTGAAAAAACCGCATGGGAAATTGATCAGGAAATCCGCTCGATTCTCGACAATCTTTTCGAAAAAACGCGCGAACTTCTCCATCGTAAACGCGACGTCTTAGAACGCCTCACGGAACGTTTACTCGAAAAAGAAATAATCGAAACCGATGAACTCAAAGAAGTCATCGAATCATGTCCAACCTAAAACCATTGCCCAAGGAGGTTCACTCACGGTCGCGTCGGCGGTGTAGCCGGTTTGCCTTTATGAACGGCAAAAAATCGGAGAGTAAAAATAAAATGTTTAAAAATAAAAGATGGCGTTTGTTTGTGTCGTGTTGTTTGTTCCAAGTTGCGATATTGAGCGCGTTTGGTTTCGACGCATTTTCGCAGGAGAAACCGGAATCGGAATACGATTTACGTTTCAGCAAGTTAGCCGACAAATGGGATGAAGGGATTCCATTGGGAAATGCGATGATTGGTTCGCTTGTTTGGCAAAAAGACGGCGTTTTGCGAATGTCTCTTGACCATGTTGGGCTGTGGGATTTGCGGTCAAAACCAAATATCAAAACGTTTGCACAATATAATTTTAAATGGGTCGAACAACAAGTTTTGAAACGCGATTATAAACCGGTTCAAGATCGTTACGTTCCCTACGGCAAAGTTCCGTATCCAACGAAAATTCCGGGCGGAGCATTGGAGTTTGATTCGCTTTCGTCTCAGACCGTGTCCGGTGTGCGGCTGTTTCTCAACAACGCCCTTTGTGAAGTGAACTGGCAAAACGGAACACGTTTGCAAGCATTCGTTCATGCATCGGAAAACATCGGCTGGTTTCGATTTGAAAACGCGCCGGAAAACGTTACGCCGAAACTCGTTCCGCCTGATTACAGCGGACAGAAAAATGAAAAAGTTTCTTCCGGTCAACATGCAAACGCGGCGTTGAAGTCACTTGGTTATGAACAGGGAACTGTTATTCAGAACGAAAATGCCATCGTTTATCATCAGGACGGCAGTAACGGTTTTTATTATGAAATTGCGGTTGCGTGGCAGCGAAACGGAAACAACTTGGAGGGCGTTTGGACAATCCATCCTGCAAACAATAACAATAATGATAATGATAATGATAACAATAATGATAACACAAACGAAAACAATTCAACAACCGCCGCTTCCGAACATGTTAAAAAATCGTTACAGTCGAGTTTTGCCCAATCTTTTGAATCGCACGGTCAATGGTGGAAAAATTATTGGGCGAAATCTTCCGTAACAATTCCTGACGCGGTTCTCGCCAAGCAGTATTACAACGAGATGTATAAATTTGGTTCGGCGGCGCGGAGTTACGCTCCTCCGATTTCGTTGCAAGCCGTCTGGACTGCCGACAACGGAAGTTTGCCGCCGTGGGCGGGCGATTATCATCACGATTTGAATACGCAGTTGAGTTATTGGGGTTGTTATGCAGGCAATCGTCTTGAAGAAGGTCTCGGTTATCTCAATTGGCTTTGGGATATTATTCCCGAAAGTCAAAAGTTTACCCGTGAATATTTCGGCGCGGACGGTTTAAATGTCGGCGGCGTGACGACGATTCAAGGCGAACCAATGGGCGGCTGGATTCAGTATTCGATGAGTCCGACGACATCGGCGTGGCTTGCGCAACATTTTTATTTACACTGGCAGTATTCACGCGATAAAGAATTTTTAGAGAAACGCGCTTATCCGTATTTGCGCGATGTTGCTGTTTTTCTTGATCAAATTTCAGTCCGTGGTAAACAAAACAAACGGAAATTGCCGATTAGTTCAAGTCCTGAAATTTACAACAATTCCTTGAAGGCGTGGTTTTTGACGACGACAAATTACGATCTTGCGCTTATTCGTTTTGTTTATACGGCGGCGGAAGATTGCGCCCGTGAGTTAGGACGCAACGATGAAGCCGACCGATGGTCTATGATCTTGTCGGAGTGGACGGATTTTGATTTGGACAAAGAGGGCGCGTTGACGTTTGCCAAAGATTTTCCTTACAATGAATCGCACCGGCATTTTTCCAATCAAATGGCGATTCATCCGTTAAATCTGATTGACCGGAGCAATGGAGAAACCGACCGAAAAATTATTGACGCGACCATTCGAAAATTGGAGAGTTGTGGTACTGATTGGTGGTGCGGTTATTCTTATGCGTGGCTTGGTAACATCAAGGCGCGGAATTTTGACGGCGATGGAGCGGCAAAGGCGTTGAAAATTTTTGCCGAACATTTTTGTTTACCGAATACGTTTCATGCCAACGGCGATCAAACCAAACAAGGTTATTCCAAATATACGTATCGTCCTTTTACGTTGGAGGGCAATTTTGCATTTGCGGCGGGAATTCATGAAATGCTGATACAAAGTCACACGGGTATTATCCAAATTTTTCCCGCCATTCCGAATGCTTGGCAAGACGTTTCCTTCCAACAATTGCGGACAGTTGGAGCATTTCTTGTTTCGGCGGAGCGCAAGGACGGCAAAACGAGACGTATAAAAATCCAAAGTCTGGCAGGCGAACGATGCGTTATCCAACCGAATTTCAACGGCGCTTTTCAACTCTCCGATAAGTCCGTCAATATCAAAGAAATAAAATCAGGTCAATTTGAAATCAACTTACAAAAAGGACAAGAAGTAATATTAGAACAAAAATAATAGATCGGCGGAATTGGCGTCTTTAACGTAAGTTCTTATGTAATAATCAGTTAAGAACACACGTCATTTCACGGTTTAAAACATAAAATTTGATGTAAAGTTGTTTTGGAATTAAGTATTTGCAAAAAACAAACAATTATTCCACTGATATATTACAAAATGTTTAGATTAAACGAGCAATACCAATAATTGTTTTTAGGAACGCGAGTATCGAAATTCCATGAATTCACTTTCCGTTATCGACGAATACCGTCAATATCTCCGGCGTAAATATATTCTGTTCACGGCAATGTTCCTGCTGTTACCGTTGGCGTTTTTCCTCTCAATCATGGTCGGTCCGGTTAAAATCAGTTCTGCGGAAATGGTTCGGATTCTATTCGGTTACGAAGCGTCGGAAACTCATATTCGAATCGTTTATCATTTTCGATTGCCGCAAACTATTGCTGCTCTGTTGGCTGGCGCAGGTTTGGCAATTTCAGGAGCAACTATGCAGGCTGTCCTGCGAAATCCGCTTTGCTCGCCATTTACGTTGGGAATTTCAGGAGCCGCCATATTCGGAGCAGCGTTGGTCATCTTTCTGAGTCAAGACTTTATCCCCACAACCGGACCCGCTTCGAATGTTTTTCGGCATTTCGGTTTGGCAACCGTCGGCGCTTTTTTGAGTTCATGTCTCGCCACCGCCTTGATTTTAATTCTTTCAGGCAAACGTTCCATCAAACCGGAAACTATTATCCTGATCGGTGTTGCTCTTGGCGCGTTTTACGGAGCAGGAACTATGATGCTCCAATATTTCGCCACCGAATGGCAACTCGCCGCCATGGTCTATTGGACATTCGGAGACACACAACGCGCAACTTGGTTCTCGGTCAAAATCATGAGTTTGTTCGTTGTTGTTTCGGTAATCTATTTCCTCTCGCAAAGTTGGAATTACAACGCCCTTGCGCTTGGCGAAGAAAATGCACAGTCTTTAGGCGTTCCAGTCCGACGAATGCGGTTGGGAACAATGTTTTTTGTTTCACTGCTGATTTCAGTTTTAGTGGCTTCGCTTGGAATTATCGGGTTCGTCGGATTGGTTGTTCCCCATGCGGTTCGGCTTTGGGTTGGTTCAGATAATCGTTTTGTCCTGCCCTGTTCGTTGGTTGGCGGAGCCTTGCTCCTGCTTGTCGCCGATACCATTGCCCGAAGTATCTCGCCGGGTTGCTTAATGCCGGTCTCCATTCTGACCGCTTTTCTTGGTGCGCCCCTGTTCTTTTTAATGTTGCTGAACAGGAGGGACGTCTGATGCTCGAAATCAACCGACTTTCGTTCCAGTACGGAAAAAATCGAATCTTGAATAATATCTCCTTCAAAATCACCGCCGGAACCATGATTGCTGTCCTCGGTCCGAATGGTTCGGGAAAAACAACCTTGCTCCGTTGTATCGCATCGTTCCTGAAACCACAGACTGGAACGATTTTTCTACACGGCGAAAAAATCGAATCGTTATCGCCGGAAAAACGGGCAAAACGAATCGCTTACATGTCGCAACATACCGAAGTTTCCGGCTTGACGGTTTTCGACGCCGTGCTGCTCGGAAGGAAACCGTACACGAATTGGCAGCCCGCCGCCGAAGATTTAGAAAAAGTTGAACGAATACTTCATCGGCTTAATCTTGCCGACAAGGTACTCCGACCAATTGACCGTCTCAGCGGCGGTGAAATGCAAAAAGTTTCGCTGGCTCGAATTCTCGTTCAGGAAGCCGGACTTCTGCTGCTTGACGAACCAACCAGCGCATTAGACTTGAAAAACCGTGTCGAAATTCTGTCGTTGCTTCGCCGCTTTGTTCATGAACATCAGTTAATCGGTCTGCTCAGTATTCACGACCTGAATGACGCTCTGCGTTTCACCGACCGCTTACTATTGCTCAAGGACGGCAACGTGTTTGCCGACGAACAACCGGAAACATTGACCGATACTGTTGTCGAATCCGTTTATGGTCTTCCCGTCGAACTCCATAAAACAACAACAGCAAAATTTATCATCCCTCATTAAAAAACCAAACAATAATGGCAATTTCTAAAAACTCATTTTTTGATCGACCGAATTCGACTAAATTCGATTTTAGTTGGTGAAGAAATAAGTTTTTAGAAGTTCCCTAATATCTCATGAAAAAAATTATTATTGATTTTCGGTTGTTTTTATTTACTTGCGTCGTGTGTTTTGTTTTGACGGGCAACGGATGTTCTCCAACTTCAAAAACAATGGAGCCAAAAACTTCGCAACCGGTTCCGCAAACAACTAAGCAAAAAACTTCGCGAAACGAATCGCCCCAACGTTTGATTTCGACAACGCCGAGTCTTACGGAACTTTTATTCGATATTGGAATTGGAGATCGAATTGTCGGCGATTCGAGATTCACAACCTATCCGCCTGAAACGGAAAAAATTGAAAAAATCGGCGGTTTGTACGACGGTCATTGGGAAAGGATTGTCGAGTTGAAGCCTGATTTGGCGTTGATTCTGGATAAGAACGAAAATTTTCTATTACGATGTCAAGAGTTGGGAATCGAATCGTTGGCGGTTGACCATGCAAGCATGGAAGGAGTGCTGGCGT
>JAIRLW010000601.1 GCA_031259095.1 Planctomycetaceae bacterium
TACCAATCCGGTCACGCGCCAAAAATAATTTTCGTTCACGAACATCCCAAACCGCCATTGCAAACATTCCATTGATATATTGCAACAAATTTTCGTGTTTCTCCTCGTAAAGATGAACCAGAACTTCAGTATCGGATTCGCTGCGAAAATGATGTCCGCAACTGATCAACTCGCGGCGTAATTGTTCAAAATTATAAATTTCACCATTAAAAACAATCCAAACAGTTTCATCTTCATTCGGCATTGGCTGAAGTCCTGACGGAGTCAAATCAATAATGGCAAGCCGACGATGTCCCAACGCAATTCCTTGTTGCAAAAACGTACCGCGATCATCCGGTCCGCGATGCTGAAGAATATCAGTCATCACGTCTAATGTTGTTCCGTTAATTGCTTTTGAAGGTTCACTCCAAACCGCTCCGCAAATTCCGCACATTTTAATCTCTTGGGAACCTCTAAAAATTTATTTTTAATCACAGAATTATTTGTCCCTAAAATTGAGGTTAAGGGACGATAGGAACAAAGGGGACGAATAGGACGAATGATTTTTAAATTATAAATCGAATTTGTGTTTAGGAAATTATTCTGCAGGGACAAACCGCAAACGATCAATACCACCATGTAACTCGGAAGTACCGCATCATTTTTATCGGTAATTTCAATAATAACCTGATAACGTCCCGCTTTTAATTCGAGTACCTTTCAACCGGCACGACCCTTCAGTAAAGAGATCGCCTATCGCTGAATTATTGACCTAAACAATTGTCCTTTCAAAATTCCGAAATAATCAGAAATTTTAATTTTTGTTTAGAAATTATCCTTATACCGTTTTGCGCGGTCAAGAAGTCCCTGATCTTTTGTTACGGAAATAACTTTATCCAACGCCGCACTAAACGTTTCTTTATCGGAACGCCGTAAATCGGTGTGATGCGCCAGATCAAGAATGGAACGAATCACCGCATCCTGAAGTTCCGTGTCGTCAAAATATTGCAACACAAATTTCAGCGAATCCGCATGACGAACCTGACCAATACGTTGAATAATCAGACGTTTTTCGTCAATCCGAATAGCGCAACCAAAACCTTTGGCAAGTAATGCGGTTTTTTCTTTGTCGTTAATTTTGATTTTAATCCGGTCATTCGGCAATGACGCCACTCGCGCAAAACCGCGAAGTGCGGCAATCCGGTCCGCATCGGAAAAATCCTTACTTTCCGCAACAAGAAATAAATCGTCGGCAACACGTCCGTCAGGCCAATTACACATCGCTCTCAACGCAGCGGCTGTTAATTCCGGTGTTGCGGACATTTCTGTACCAAGAGGTCGTTTGAAAACACGGTCGGTTATTTCCTTAATTGATTTTTCGTCACCAATTCGACCAAGTAACGAAAACATTTCGGCATAATTCTTTTCCGTGCGTTTTTTCAGTACCGGTTCGGAATCGCCATTGACAAGCCGGGCAATGATTTGTTCCGCCTGATCACGTTGACCTCGATCAGTAATCAATTCCCAAACAATAATAAAATCGCTAACATCATCTTTTGTTGCCAATTTTTCAGCGATTCGGATTAACGCTAAACGGTTTGGCGTGTCGGCGGCTTTGGCGCGTTCTAAAATAATCGGCTGAATCGAAGCGTTGTAACGCCGGCTTAAAATATCGGCAATCACTTCAAACCGTCCAGTATCCTTTTCCGATTTGAGACGTTCAAGCAACACTTCATCAAACCCTTTATCAGTTATTTGTGACAAAATAGTTTTTGCCAATTCTTTGTTGCCTCCGTCAAAAGCCTGATCAAGAAGAACCGGAATTTCCTGTGTTCCGCCGAGCGCACCAATTGCCAGAAAACCGACGGTACGAAGTGATTCCTCACTGCTTTTCAACGCATTGAGCGCATACGGAAGATAACATTTGTCTTTTCGTACTGTTAAAGCGGCAAGCGTTTGAACTTTTTCAACATCGCTAAGATTATCGTACTTTTTCATCCATTCCGCGACAATTTTTTCGTCCGCATAAGGTAATCCTTGCGGCAATGCGGTTTCGTTACCGGTTTTCTTGAGAATATCACGGTCGGCGTTAAGTTCCGCCAACGCATCTTTGGCAAGTTGCGAATCGGATTTTTTCAACACTTCCACTGTTCGATTACCGGGAATATTCGCCAATGCTCGTGCTACTTCGTCACGGATTCGAACATTCTCATGGTTAAGTAATTTTTCAAGATGCTGAGGAATCCAACTGCCGCCAACAATTCCAAGTTGGCGAATCAACCAAACTCTGGCTTCAACCGGAGTTTCTTCATACTCAATCGCATTAAGCATTTCTTCAGATGCTATCGCGCTGAGTTGTACGTTAGAACCAATCGACCGGCAATAATTTTGCCACTCCTGTTGTGCCTTTTCACGTTCCTGAAGGTTCTCCGAACCTAACTGACTGATCGGCGGCATTGTTTGTTTTGTTATTTCCGCAGCAAAAAGTACGGAAACCATCATCGCGGTCAACGCGAACACTGTTAAAAATCGGGTCGTTTTCATTGTTTGTTTTTTGAGGGGTAAGTTTTTAGAAATACATTCTGCTTGGAGCAGAAACACTTTATAAAGTTACAGTAATACAAGCCGGCAAACATTAGACGGTTGTAAAAAACACAAAAAATTATCGCTTAACAATAAGGTCAAGGAAAATTATCCTTTTCCATAAGGGAACTTCTAAAAACTCGTTTTTTGATCGACTAAAATCGATTTCGGTCGATTTCAGTCAAGGTTTTTAAAAGTCCCCATAATATAATAAAAGATGAAATCAATTTCAAGAGAGGTTTCCGCGATATACTCTTGGGAACTTCTAAAAATTCGGTTTTAATCACAGAATTATTTGTCCCCATTTGTCCCTAATGTCCCGTCTGTCCCTAAAACTGGGGTAAGGGACGATAGGGACATTAGGGACAAATGGGACATTATGGGACAACATTTTATCAACTGTTAAAAAGTCGGCTATCGCCGACGCGACCGTAGGTGAAAACCTTTCGGCGAAAGGTTGCCCACCTAAAGGTCGCCTACCTTAAAATCACTACCCCAAAAATTCCAAAATAATCCGAAAAATTTCAGGTATTCTCTTGACAAAGTATTTATAAAATTTG
>JAIRLW010000182.1 GCA_031259095.1 Planctomycetaceae bacterium
TTTATTTCCCAATGTTCTGGTATTTTTCCGATCCAGTCGATGCCGGAGTTTTTGTATTTTTTGTAGGAATCCATTCCTTTATTTCCTTTTGTACAACTACTTCCTTGTAGCCGTGTAAATTTGTTATTTTAATTCAATTAAATTTTGTTGCTGGAGTTTGGTTTCGTATTGTTGTTGCGACACTGAACAATCAACAAATTTTAGTAATATATCAGCGGAATTTTTATTTTGTGATCACCTTCATGATATTTTTCCTACGCCCTGAAAGGGCAATATAAGCCAGCCCTACCCAACGGGTAGGGTTCAAAGTACCCACACCATTTCGCCCTGAAAGGGCAACATAACTGTTCGATTCACAAGATATACTGCCCTTTCAGGGCGGTCTTATTAGGGATTCCAACCCGCCGCGTTGCGGCGGGTTGGCTTATGTTGCCCTTTCAGGGCGAATATTTTTTTAACCTCAAACAAATATTCCACTGATATATTACGAATTTTTTTTATTCATTGTTTCTTGGATCAATATTCATAAATTAAAATAACCAAATATATCTTTACTTTTAATTTAGTTCTCCTCATTATTTTCAATAGGTCACCCCCTAATAATTCAATTTTTTATTGTCAATAAATTAGTTAGCGATGGGTTTACTCCATGTTTTATTGGTTCAAGTCTAACAACGCGGGGCAAACCTACGCCGTTAACTTTCGATGAATTCGGAATTATCAGAGATTCACAATAGTAAAATCCATCACAATCACTCAATGTTATCCCAAAATCTTTTTAATCATTCCCTCCGTTTCTTTTTCCAATTTTAAAATCTCTCGGCGGATAATGTCAAGAGAGCGAAGCGGTTTATATTTATAAAAATATTTTGTGAAATTGATTTCGTAACCAATTTTTGTTTTTGTTTTATCAATCCATGCGTCGGGAACATGCGGTTTGACTTCACGTTCAAAATATTTGTGAATGTCTTCTTTGATCGGTACATTTTCATAATCCCGTAAATCAGCGTCGGCAACGGTATTTCCTTTTTTGTCCTTCATTATGTTACCGTTCTCGTCTCGTTTGGGACGTTCAATTGTAATACGTTGATAACCGAAATCGTCATTATCAAAAATTTTACTGTACTCGCCATCTTCAAAATCGGCGTAAATTTCTGTAATGTATTGAATTGCTTTTTTGTGTAATTCTTTTCGTTTGTTGCCAAGACTACGGGGCGTCTTGGAATAGAACGGATTATCTTTTTCATCGAGTTCTGTACCGGTTGCGTTAATTAACTGAATTTTACCCTTTCGCTCTTTATATTTTTGAGCAGTAACAATCCAAATATAAGTTGAAATTCCCGTGTTGTAGAAAAGTTGATCCGGTAAAGCAATAATTGTTTCAAGCATATCGTTTTCAATAATCCATTTTCGTATATCGCTTGTTCCGCTTCCCGCTCCGCCGCTGAACAACGGAGAACCGTTGAAAACAACAGCGATTCGTCCGCCTGTTGAATTTGGCGTTTTGTCCCGTTTTAATTTTGAAATCATGTGTTGTAAAAACAGGAGTGAACCATCGCTGATCGGCGGCAATCCCGCACCAAAACGACCATTGTAACCGCACTTTTCCGACTCATCCTTGATAAATCGTTCAACCTTTCTCCATTCAACTCCAAACGGCGGATTACTAAGCATATAATCGAATCTTGCATCGCTCAAACCATCTTGTGTGAAAGAATTACCAAATTTGACGTATGTTGTGTCCTGATTCTTAATGAGTAGTTCCGATTTACAGATTGCGTAGGATTCAGGATTGAGTTCTTGTCCGAAAACCTTAATTTCGCAACCATGATTCATCTCACGAATGTACTCTGCCGCTTCCGACAACATTCCGCCCGTACCGCACGCCGGATCATAAAGCGTGCAAATAACACCGCCTTTGGTCAATGTTTTTTTGTCTTTCGCGAAAAGAATATTAACCATCAGACGAATGACTTCACGCGGAGTAAAATGTTCACCGGCAGTTTCGTTGCTGTCTTCCGCAAATTTTCGAATCAATTCCTCAAATGCCAATCCCATGAGAATCGTATCCGCATCACGTAACAATGATACCGTTTCCTCTTTGGTAAATTTCTCTGTAATTTGAAAGAGCAGATTGTATTCATCAAGTTTTTTAATTTGTTCATCGAAACTGAAATAGTCGATGATTTCCTTGACATGAGAAGAAAAACCGCGCAAATAATTACGAAAATTTGCCGCAATATTCTGATGATCTTTTACCAGATCATTAAAAGTGAATTTACTCCGGTTATGAAATTGCATTCCTTTTCCGGCGGCACGATTAAGAAGCGGTTCCAGAACTTCCGGTTTTTTGTCCTTATACTTTTGAAAAGCATCAACAACCTTTTGTTTGGTCGGTTCCAAAACAAAATCAAGCCGCCGAATAACCGTAAACGGCAAAATAATTTTACCGTAATCGGCTCGTTTGTAATTACCGCGTAACAGATCGGCATTTGCCCAGATTAAACCGGCAATTTCCCTTGCTTTTTCGCGATCCTTCGCACTCCCGCGTGAATTGTTCATCCTTGAACTCTTTAAATATTAGCTTAAATATTAGCATGTTGTTAAAATAGGCAATGTTATTACCAACCTGCTCGTAAGGATACGTAATTCAAATTTTCCCGTCAAGATCAAAATTAAAGAATCTAAAACATCTTGAACACCAACTCTTTTTATTTATAATGGTACAAACTTACTGTGATTGATGTATCATGAGTAATTTAAAGTTTGCGTTTTGAGAAAAGAAACCTTTAGTCATTTTTAGGAGCTTTACCATGTTGTATCGATTAATTCATTTGTTTTTGCTCATAAACCTGAAGGAGGTTCTCGTATATTAACCTGTTTGACACGTAGTTTTTCGACGCTTTTGAGTAGTAACTGCACTTTCCTAAAAGTACGATAATAAATATGCTTAAATTTAAGGGTTTTATTATACCGCAGGCACTTTAAAAAATAGATATTTCCGGAATTTGACGGCTATTTTATACTGATGATCACGAGGTCAACTTATGAACGCCTATCACTTATCACAAGCCGAAACATGTTCCCGGAAAAGACGATTACGGATTTTACGAATTCAGTGAACGCTCAATCGGTCTTACGATTGTTACAAAAGATATTGAAATTTTATCGTCAAAAAACAATTCATCTGTTTGTGAACAACGCCGCTTATGACAAGTCAAGGTTGATGAAGGCTGGTTGAAGAAGCATAAGAATATCCGTTTGCATGTTTTACCGGCGTATCGCCCGAACTTAAATCCGATCGAACGATTGCGGGGCTTTTTCAAGAAAACGATTTTATACAATAAGTCTATCGATTTTATACAATAAGTCTATCGAAAAGTTTTCCGATTTTCAAGAATCATGCCGAATATTTTTTCGTTGTCAAAAAAAAATAGACGGAGAACTTGCGCACACTCATCACCGATAACTTTCATCTCGTCAAAAAAAACGATTTTCAAAAGGAATAGGGGATAAACTGCTGCATAAAAATTCCCGTTTTTAGAAGTTCCCTCAATAGGGTTCTTGCAAGCGGCGGTATTCTCTACTATGATGATTTTAGTCTGAATTTTAACATTCAACACAAACCTCAACCGTAAAAACCAATCATGCTTGAAACATTTTCTAATTCGTATCCTCATCGGGATTATTTGATTGAGATTGTCTGTCCTGAATTTACTTCCGTTTGTCCGAAGACGGGTCAGCCGGATTTTGGGACGTTAACTTTTCAATATATTCCAGATATTCTTTGTGTGGAGCTTAAGAGTTTGAAGTTGTATCTTCAACAGTTCCGCAATGAGGGAATTTTTTACGAGAATGTGACGAACCGGATTCTGGACGATCTGGCGACCTTGCTCCAACCGCGTTGGATCAAACTCACCGCTGTCTTCACCCCGCGAGGAGGAATTTCGACTTCGGTTGCTGTTGAATGGAAAAAAACAGAAAAAGGAAATTGCTGATTGTTTCTCACTTTTTGGGGAGATCATTGTTTATGTCTAAAAATCAAAAGGTAGGCGATGTTTCGCCGAAACATCCTTTTTCCCATTGGTCCCTATCGTCCCTCAAGTCCCTTTTTATAGGACATTAGGGACGAAAGGGACCAATGGGAAAAATAAAATGATATTTTTTAGAGATTCCCCATTGCCGTCCGAACACAGGGGCACGTTGCCTACCGGCAACGCGACCTTTCGGCGAAAGGTTGCCCACCCAATGCGAAAGATTGTCCACCTTACTTGGCGTTACCGCTGATTTCTTAGAAACTAAGGGTTGCGGTTTCATTTTCGTGTAAGAGTCGTTGTCCTTCGAGGAGAATGATAACTTCTTCGCCAACTTTTCCCATTCCTTGAATATATCGTGCGCTGTCTGCACCGGCAGTTTTGGGTGGTGGTGAAATTTGATCGTTGTCGATATTTCGGACTTCGTTGACCGTATCGACGACCAACCCAACCTGCGAACCGCCAATATTGACAACAATAATACAAGTTCGTTCATCGTAATTTCGCGGTTCCATATTGAAACGCAACCGCATATCCAACACCGGAATAACTTGCCCCCGAAGATTCACCACTCCTTTGACAAAAACCGGCATGTCAGGGACTTCCGTGATTTTTTGCATTCCGACAATCTCCGTAACATATCGGATTTCAATACCATAATCTTCTTTACCCAACCGAAAAGTGAGATACATATTTTTTAAAGTATCTTCGTTTTCGAGCGTCATTTGTTCGATAGATTCGTTCAATTTATTCAATTCGTCGGCGGAAACTTTGTTTTCTGGGGAAGGACCGGTGGACATGGAAACACCTCTCAATTAGTTTTGTATTAGTGAAAATGTACGAAATATTTGACGCCGCTATAATTATCAAAATTATAATATATCAGTGGAATTTTCTTTTGGAGTCAATTGCAGTACGTTGAACGATTCTCAATGACCATTTTTTTATTTGTCCTGCAGGGACTACACTTTATTAACCATAGGCTTTAGCCTACGGTCATCGCCGATCAATCCTTAGGTCTGCAAGGACGACACTTACAAACTGTAGGCGTTTATTCATCAAGTGTCGTCCTTAGCGGGACTTAGGAAATAGGAAGTTCCCCTGATATATTACTCAAAATTATATTACAGTGATCAGCAAAAATCAAAAAAAGAACAACTTTTTTTAGTTTTTCCTATCGACGTCAATGCGGGAAAATTGCTATAATTCTTCGTATTGCTTGTAAAGTGTATCTTTTTTTTCATTATTTTCCAGTCCGTGAACAATGGCCGCAAAAAAAATTCGAAAAAAAAAGAACGAATTGAAGGAATTAAGTCCTTCCGGCAAAACATCGGAAACATTGCCAACAACGTTACCAGCGGCGGAATCGGATCATTGGGAAATGCAACAACGATTAGGAGCCATTGCGTTTGTTGAACATATTGATGAGTCGGACGAATCCGAAGACAACGGTACTATTCTGTCATTGGAAACACTTCGGGAGGTGTTTGCTCGTCTCCCGTCTGCAAATAATCAGAATCTTAAACATGGGGAAGATCGGGAGATTGAAGAATGTTGTCCGTATGAACCCGATAATAGTTTACCGGAAACGGAAACCATTTCGGCAATGGACGCGGAGTTGGAGCAAACGGTTGATTTGAATCCCCGCACGATTCTGGAGGCAATGCTTTTTGTGGGCAATCGGGATAATCGCCCACTAAGTGCATTTCGGGCTGCCGAAAAAATGAGGAATGTTGCACCGGAAGAAATTGACGATGCTGTTATGGCGTTGAACCGTCATTATCAGCAATTCGGTTGTCCTTATGTGATTGTGAAAGAATCCGATGGTTATCGTATGGTTTTGCGTTCGGAATTTGATCCGATTCTTGCCAAATTTTACGGAAAAATTCGGGAAGCGAAACTATCGCAACAAGCAATCGACACATTAGCGGTTGTTGCTTACCGTCAACCGATTTCGGCAGACAATGTTCAAAAAATCCGGCGTCAACCGAGTTCGGCGTTGCTGAATCAACTGGTTCGACGTGGTTTGCTTGGCGTTGAACGTGAAATACGTAACAAGAAAAAAATTATGCTCTACCGGACAACAAATCGATTCCTTGAACTGTTTCAACTTGATTCTATCGACGATTTACCGATTTCTGAAGAAATTGATTTTCAGAATTAAGATATTGTTCGCATTTTAAACGGTTGGGCGTCTTTAAAAATATCATTTGCCAAAAACAAATAGGAGATTATTAATCAATATAATTTGATTATTTGTCTCTTTAGTCCCTATCGTCCCTAAAGTCCTTTTTTAGAGGGACTTTAGGGACGATAGGGACTAAAGGGATAATTTTATGTCGATTACTTTTACGGTTTGTAAAATTTAGTAGAATGTGATTGATCTTTTTTCATTCCTTTAATCTTTTGTCAAAGTTTTTTGAAAGTTGCCTGAAGTAAAATGAACGATATTACAAGAAAAAAGCTCCGACGAGGCGATAACGATAACGTTCATTGATTTGTTCGCGCCAGACTTTTGATTTTATAACAAGTTCTTCCGGCGCGTAGTCATAAAACAGGCGTACCAGTTCGAACGCATCCTCTTGCAAGACGACAATTTCGAAACAGTAATCCGACGGAATAAGTCTCAACAAACGGCGTCCACGTTTAACGCGCAACGTAACAGTCCACGAATCGAAATCTTGTAATGGTGAACCGTAAAGAATTGCGGGTTTAACATCGGTCCATGGACTGACGGTCAAAGTTGCCGAGTTGTTTTCAAAGCGGAGTTGCGGTGAACAAAATTCCTGTGATTTTGTTCGTGGAAACGGCGAAAATCGGGCAATCGCCACGTCTTCTGCGACATCACGAATACACTTTTGCGCCCAGCGCGCTCCCCAGATTTTTTCGATTTCATCACGGCTTACTTCGCCGATTTCATAAGATAAATAATCAGGACTTTGACTCCAGACATTTCTTTTTTGGGAGTTATTCATTTTATCCTCCTTGTTTTACCGCGTTTGGGTATTCAAGATTGCGGTTTAATGATCCGGATTTGAACCGGTTGCCTCATCCATGAGATTAAAACCGGTATGGTAATCTTTTCCGATTTTGCGACATAAAAAAATAAAAAAGTCGTCATTATCCGGTAAAACTTTCCTGATTGTTTCACGTTTTGGCGGGAGATATTGTTTAGGTCAGTCGTCCAGAACTCGGCAATATTAGATAAACATCGCCTATCTGATATAAGATTGCCTACCTTAGCCTGCGATGACCAAAATTCTGAAATAATCGGAATATTTTATCTAAATTATTTAATCGGAAAAGTCAAAAGAACCGATGTAAATATTAGGGAATCTCTAAAGATAACTTCTAAAAACTCGATTTTTGATCGACCGAATTCGACTAAATATCGACTAAAATCGATTTTGGTCGATCTCCGTCGAAGTTTTTAGAAGTTACCTATAATAATTTATCTCGACGCCCCCAATAAGGTTTTGTCTGTTTTATCCATTTTGTTTCAAACTATTTTAGTGAATTGTTATGTCTTACGGTTTATACATTTCTTCTGAAGGCGCAATGGCTCAGGAATACCGGATGCAAACGATTGCGAATAACATTGCGAATCTGGAAACGCCGGGGTTTAAGCGGGAATTAGCGCTTCAAATGGCGCGTCATACGGAATCGGTGGCGATTGGAGAAATTGAATTTGGATCGGGTTTAATTACAGATGTTGGCGGCGGCGTTCACACCATTGGTACGCACACGGAATTTAAGCAGGGACCGATTTCTCCGACCGAAGTGGAATCTGATCTGGCGATTCAGGGCGACGGCTGGTTTCGGGTTCGGGACATGAGCAACGGCGAAATATTCCTGACACGTGCCGGAAATTTTCAGGTGAACCAAAACGGAATGTTTGTTACCGAATGGGGACGCAGTCGCTTCCAACTTCTTGATATAGAAGGCGAAGCGGTCATGTTGCCTGATCCCAATTCAAAAACATGGCATATCACGGACGATGGTGTGGTGCATGAACAGGGAATCGGGCGTGTTCAACAAATTGCCTTAGTTCAACCGCTTAATATGAAAGAAATGGTCAAAACCGGTGAAAATGTTTACCGGCTTGAAGGAGGATACCGTGATTTTGATCTTGCCGAACGTCCGCGAATCCGTTCCGGTCATCTCGAAATGTCGGCAACTAATCCATCAACAGAAATGATTGAAATGATTGTCGCTTCCCGTGCCATTGAAACAAACGTCAAAATGATGCACACCCAAGACGAAGCCACCGCCGGACTCCTTAGCCGTGTTTTGCGGGTTACATAATAATACTTTTTACCTGCCCCGTGTCTATCAAGTTTCATTGCCCTTCAAGTCTCTACTTGTTCCCAATATTCCTCTTCTCTTGTAATTA